>JAGWYS010000161.1 GCA_018969225.1 Gemmatimonadota bacterium
GGCGGCGGCCGGGGCGCGGGCGGCCGCCGGGGAGCTGGTGCTGCTGGCCCCCGTGGCCGGGGTGGTCACCAGCCGCAATGCCGAACCCGGCGAGGTGCTGGGGGCGGGGCAGGCGGTGGTGACGCTGGGTGACCCGACGCGCCCCTGGGCGCGCGTGTACCTGCGCCCGGCCGCGCTGGCGCAGGTGCGTCTGGGGGACTCGCTGGTGGCCCTGGTGGAGGGGGACACCGTGCCGGTGCGTGGCCGGGTGGCGGCCATCGCCTCGCAGGCGGAATTCACCCCCCGGGTGGCGCTCACGGAGGAGGAGCGCGCCGACCTGCTGCTGGGGGTGAAGGTGGTGTTTGCCGATACCACCGGGCGGCTCAAGGCGGGGCTCCCCGTGCGGGTGCGCCTCGGGGCGCCGCGCCCCCCGGCCACCGGCCGGTGAGCGGGGTGGCCCCCGCGGCGTCGGTGGCGCCCCAGGTGATGCACCCGGTGGTGCACGTGCGCGGGCTGCGCAAGGCGTTCGGCCCGCTGGTGGCGGTGCACGGGCTGGACTTGGACATCGCCCGGGGCGAGGTGTTCGGGCTGCTGGGCCCCAACGGGTCGGGGAAGACCACCACCATCCGGATGCTGTGCGGCCTGATGCCCCCCACGGCGGGGCGCGCCACCGTGGCGGGGTGTGACGTGGTCACGGAGACCGAGGCGGTGCGGCGGCGCATCGGCTACATGTCGCAGCGCTACGGGCTGTACGACGAGCTCACCGTGGGGGAGAACCTGCGCTTCTACGCGTCGGTGTACGGGGTGGTGGGGCCCGCGCGGGGGGCGGTGCTGGCGGCGCACGCCGAGCGGCTGGGGCTGGTGGAGCGGCTGGGACAGCGCGCGGGGACGCTGAGCGGGGGGTGGAAGCAGCGGCTGGCGCTGGCGTGCGCCACGGCACACCGCCCCGCCCTGGTGTTCCTGGACGAGCCCACCGCCGGGGTGGACCCCGCCGCGCGACGCACCTTCTGGCGCCTCATCTACGAGCTGGCGGCCGACGGCACGACCATCCTGGTGACCACGCACTACATGGACGAGGCCGAGCGGTGCCAACGGCTGGCGTTCCTGTCGCGCGGGCAGCTGATCGGGGTGGGGACGCCCCAGGAGGTGGTGGCGCAGTTCGGGGCGGCCAGCGTGGAGGACGTGTTCGTGATGCTGCAGCAGCGCGACGAGGCGGGGGCGGCGGCGTGAGCGGGACGCTGGCGGCGGTGCGGCGCTGGACGCTGTGGCCCATGCTGTGGAAGGAGTTCCTCCAGCTGCGGCGCGACCGGCTCACGCTGGCGCTGGTGACCGGGTTGCCGGCCATGCAGCTGCTGCTGTTCGGGTACGCCATCCGCACCGAGGTGCGCCGGCTCCCCACGGTGGTGGTGGACGACTCGCGCACGGGGGAGAGCCGCGCGCTGGTGCAGGTGCTGGCCAACACCGACAACTTCCGCATCGTGGCCCGGGTGGCCGACCGTGACGCGGCGCGGCGCTGGATCGAGCGGGGGGCGGCGCGCGTGGCGCTGGTGGTCCCCGCCGACTACCAGCGGCGGATCCGCCGGGGGCACACCGGGGTGGCGCAGCTGCTCATCGACGCCGCCGACCCGCAGTCGTCGGGGGCCGCGCTGTCGGGGGCGCAGCTGGCGGCGCAGGCGCGCGGCGCGCAGCTGCTGGCGTCGCGCCTCCGCCTCCCGCCCCCCGTGGAGATCCGCGTGCGCCCGTGGTACAACCCGGCGCAGCGGAGCGCCGCGTACATCGTCCCCGGGATCGTGGGGATCCTGCTCACCATCACCATGACGCTGGTCACCGCCACCGCCATCGTGCGCGAGCGCGAGCGGGGGACGCTGGAGCAGCTCATCGTCACCCCCATCGGCAAGGCCAGCCTCATGCTGGGGAAGCTGGTCCCCTTCGTGCTGGTGGGGTACGTGCAGATGACGGTGGTGCTGGTGCTGGGGGTGCTGGTGTTCCGCATCCCCATCGAGGGGAGCCTGCCGCTGCTGTACGCGCTGGCGCTGGTGTTCATCGTGGCCAGCCTCGGGATCGGGCTCCTGGTGTCCACCGTGGCGCGGACGCAGGCGCAGGCCATGCAGGTGAGCTTCTTCTTCCTGCTCCCCAACATCCTGCTGTCGGGGTACGTGTTCCCGCGGGCGGCCATGCCCGAGCCGGCGCAGTGGGTGGGGGCGCTGCTGCCGCTCACCTGGTTCCTGGAGATCCTCCGCGGGGTGCTGCTGAAGGGGGTGGGGCTGGCCGAGCTGTGGCGGCCGCTGGCGGCCATCGCCGCGATGGCGTGCCTGCTGCCGGCGGTGGCGGTGCGGCGCTTCGCCAAGACGCTGGACTAGCCGCCGGGGGAACCCCCGCGCCGGCTGGCGCATAGTATTCAGGGCCTGTCCGCCGGCCCGCGTGTCCCGGTCCCGCCCCCTCCCTCGGTCCCATGCTCATCCGCCGCCCCGACGACCTCCCCGCCTCCGACATCACCCCCGAGTCGGCGTACCTCAACCGCCGGACCTTCATGGGGGCCGCCGGGGCGCTGGCGCTGGGGGCGCTGGCCGCCCCGGCCGCCGCCTTCCCCGCCCTCGGGCGCCGGCAGGAGGACACGCTCACCTCCGAGGAGGACGCCACCAGCTACAACAACTATTACGAGTTCGGGACCGCCAAGGAGGATCCCAAGGCGCTGTCGGGGGACTTCAAGGCGCGCCCGTGGACCGTGGCCATCGAGGGGATGGTCAAGACCCCGCGTCGCGTGGACCTGGACGCCCTGCTGGCCCGGCTGCCGCTGGAGGACCGCGTCTACCGCCACCGGTGCGTGGAGGCATGGTCCATGGTCATCCCGTGGCAGGGGGTGGCGCTCAAGGACGTGATCGCGCGCTGCGACCCGCTGGCGGGGGCCAAGTTCGTGCAGTTCACGACGCTGCTGGATCCTCGGCAGTTCCCCGGGCAGCGGCGGGCGGTGCTGCCGTGGCCCTACAAGGAAGGGCTGCGCATGGACGAGGCCATGCACCCCCTCACCCTGCTGGTCACCGGCATGTACGGGAAGACGCTCCCCAACCAGAACGGGGCGCCGCTGCGCCTCGTGGTGCCGTGGAAGTACGGCTTCAAGGGGATCAAGGGCATTGTCTCGCTCCGCTTCACCGACCGCATGCCCACCACCTCGTGGAACGACGTGGCCCCCGAGGAGTACGGCTTCTACGCGAACGTGAACCCCGACGTGGACCACCCGCGGTGGAGCCAGGCGCGGGAGCGTCGCATCGGGGAGTTCCGGCGGCGCGCCACGCTGCCGTTCAACGGCTACGCGGCGCAGGTGGCGTCGCTGTACGCCGGCATGGACCTGCGCCGCAACTACTGACCGCGCCGTGGCGTCGCCCCGGTCGGCGTTGGACGCCGTGCTGGCCCCCCTGCTGACCCGGGCGGAGCCCCTCGTGCGCCGGGTCATCCGCCCGGCGCTCTGGGTCGCGGTGGTCGTTCCGCTGGCGGCGCTGGTGGTCGAGGGGGTGGCCGGGGAGCTGGGGGCCAACCCCATCGAGGCCGTCGAGCATGAGACGGGGGAGTGGACCATCCGGTTCCTGCTGGCGTCGCTGGCGGTCACCCCGCTGATGCGGCTTACGGGGTGGGGGTGGCTCATCCCGCAGCGGAAGTTCCTGGGGCTGGCCGCCTTCTGGTGGGGGATGGTGCACTTCGCCGCCTATGTGGGGCTGGACTACTTCTTCGACTGGGCGGCCATTGGCGAGGACATCGCCGAGCACCTGTGGGTGCTGGCGGGGATGACGGCGCTGCTGTGCATGGCGCCCCTGGCAGCCACCTCCACGCGCGGGGCGGTGCGGCGGCTGGGCGGGGTGCGCTGGCGGCGGCTGCACCGGCTGGCCTACGTGGCGGGGGTGGCCGCCTGCCTGCACTACTTCTGGGCGGTCAAGAAGGACGTGGTGGAGCCGCTGCTGGCCGCCGCGCTGCTGGCCGGGCTGCTGGCGCTGCGACGGTGGCCCGGGCGCCCCCGCGCGGCGTGGGGGGCGGATGGCCCCGCCGACGGCGTGACCGGGGGGGGCGTTTCCGCGTCCTGAGGGAACCCGGTGGCGGCGAAGGTCCTCGCTGTCGCCCTCCCCCTCACGTGCCTCCCCGCGCCTCTCCCTTGGACTCCCGCTGGTGGTATGTCCTGACGACTGACGCCATCACGCCCGCCCTGTCGCGGGCGTGGCTGCTGATGGCGCTCGGCGGGCTGGTGGCGGGGGTGGTGGCATGGCTGGTGGGACGCCGGGGGGCGGCCGCCCCCGAACTCGCCCCCGCGCGCCGCCTCATCATGGCGGCCATCCTGGCCCCGACCGTCGGCGTCCTGGTGGCGCTGGCGCTGCGCCCGCTGGGGCTGCTGGCATCGGCAGCCCCCTTCATCATTCTGGGGATGCCGATGCTGCGCGGCGTGTGCCTGCTGCTGGCGCTGCTGCGGCACCCCGCCGCCCCGCACGACGCCGCCGGCCGCTCCGCCGTGGGGCTGGACGTGCTCACGGTGCTGGTGGGGGGCGCGCTGGTCAGCTGGAACAACGTCAACTACTTCGCGGTGCCGTACGGCACGGGCGGCGTGGCGGCGTTCGCGGCGCTCCACGGGCAGGCGCTGCTGGCGGTGGTGCACTGGCTGCTGCTGGCCGTGCTGATGGGGCGCATGGGCACCGGCTCGCCGCTGCTGCGGCTGCTGCTGGTGGTGGCCGGGGCCCAGCTGGCCGGGAGCGTGCTGGGCGCGACGCGGCTGGCGGTGCACGGGACGTCGCCGGCGGGGCTGATGCTGGGCACGTCGCTGCTGTCGGCGCTGGTGCTGGCCGCCGCCGCGGTGCAGGCCCGCCGCTCGGAGCCCCCCGTGAGCGCGGCCACCGCCGAGCTGCAGCCGCGCACGCTGGCGCGGGTCATCCCCATCGCGGCGGTGTTCCCCTCCTTCGGCATCCTGGTGGCGTTGGCGTGGGACGCCGAGCAGGTGTCGCTGCTGGGGCTGGCCCTCGGCGCGACGCTGCTCACCGGGCTGGCCTTCTGGCGCCAGGCGGCGGCGGCGCAGGCGCTGCGCCGCAGCGAGCACACCGCGCGCGACACGGAGGCGCGCTTCGAGGTCCTCGTGCGCCACTCCTCCGACGTCATCACCATCGTGGAGACCGACGGGACCATCCGCTACGTGAGCCCGTCGGTGGAGTCGGTGTTCGGGCACGACCCGGCCGCGCTGGCCGGGACGCGGCTGGCCGCGCTGGTGCACCCGGACGACATGTTCACCGTGCAGCAGTTCCTGCAGGAGCTGGCCCGGAGCGGCCCCGCGGACCTCGCGGCGGCGTCCGGGATGCTCAAGCGGGAGTGGCGGGTGGCGCACGCGTCGGGGGGGTGGATGACCGCCGACACCGTGGGGACGAACCTGGTGCACGAGCCGCTCATCGGCGGCCTGGTCCTGAACACGCGCGACGTGACCGAGCAGAGCGTGATCAAGGAGCAGTACATGCACCAGGCGTTCCACGACCCGCTCACCGACATGGCCAACCGGTCGCTCTTCCTGTACCAGGTGGGGCATGCGCTGGCGCGGGCGCAGCGGCAGTCGCAGCCGGTGACCGTGCTGTTCATCGACCTGGACAACTTCAAGACGGTGAACGACTCGCTGGGGCACGCGGCGGGGGACCGGCTGCTGGTGGAGGCGGCGCGGCGGCTGGCCACCTGCGTGCGCGGCTCCGACCTGATCGCGCGGCTGGGGGGCGACGAGTTCGCGATGCTGCTGGAGGAGACCGAGTCGGTGGGCGAGGCGCTGCAGGTGGCCGAGCGCGTGGGGGCCGCCTTCGCGCGCCCGTTCGTGCTGGGCGGCAAGGAGGTGTTCGTCTCCTCCAGCATCGGCATCGCCCGGTCGGAGCACGGCGAGAACTCCGACGACCTCGTGCGCAACGCCGACCTGGCCATGTACGTGGCCAAGCAGCGCGGCAAGGGGCAGCACGTCCTCTTCGAGCCGCGCATGCACGCGGAGGCGCTGCAGCTGCTGGACATGCAGGCCGACCTCGGGCGCGCCATCGAGCAGGATGAGCTGTACCTGGAGTACCAGCCCATCGTGACGCTGGCCACCGGCGAGGTGATCGGGGCGGAGGCGCTGCTGCGGTGGCGCAGCCCGGAGCGGGGCACGGTCCCGCCGGCGGTGTTCGTCCCCATCGCCGAGGACTCCGGGCTGATCGTGGCGATGGGGCGCTGGGTGCTGCGTCGCGCCTGCCGCGAGCTGCGGCAATGGAGCGAGGCGGGGGGCGTCCCCCTGCGCGTGAGCATCAACCTCTCGGGGCGGCAGCTGCAGAGCGCGGAGATCGTGGACGACGTGCGGCAGGCGCTGGAGGAGTCGGGGGTGCACCCGTCGCAGCTGGTGCTGGAGCTGACCGAGTCGATGGCCATGGAGAACACCGACCTCACGATGGAGCGGCTCACGGCGCTGAAGGCGCTGGGGGTGGCCATCGCGATCGACGACTTCGGCACGGGGTACTCGTCGCTCAGCTACCTGCAGCGCTTCCCGCTGGACATCCTCAAGATCGACAAGGCGTTCGTGGACGTCGTCGAGAAGGGGGACGACGGCTCGGTGCTGGCCACCGCCATCGTCGGGCTCAGCGAGACGCTGCGGATGAAGGCGGTGGCGGAGGGGATCGAGACCGAGTCGCAGCGGCAGAAGCTGCTGTCGCTGGGGTGCGAGTTCGGCCAGGGGCACCTGTTCGCGCCCGCGATGGACTCCGGGCAGTTCTGGAAGCTGCTGGTGGCGCGCGGCGCGCGCACCGCCGAATGGTGGCGGCTGGTGGGGGACGAGGTGGCGGCGTAGGACGGGGGCGCCGGCGGGGGCTTACCCCGCGGCCGGCGCCGTGTGCAGCAGCGTCACCGCCAGCCCCCCCGTGGCGGTGCGCAGCACCGGATGCCATCGCAGCCCGGTGGCCGCCGCCATCCGCGGGTCCGGCACCAGCATCGCCGCCTCCCACCCGCGCCCCGCGTCGCGGACCACCTCCCCCAGCTTCGCGTAGAGCCCGCGCAGCGTGGCGCCTTCCCCCACCCGCAGGCCGTACGGCGGGTTGGTGAGCAGCAGCCCGCGCGCGCCCCACCGCTGCGGCTCGGCCGTGGAGAGCGCCCCCTCCTCCACCACCACATCGGCGCCCACCCCCGCGCGCGCGGCGTTGGCGCGCGCCGCCGCGCAGGCCCCCGCGTCGCGGTCGCGCACCACGATGGGGACGCCGGCGTTGGCGCGCGCCGCCGCCCGGGCCGCCTCCCGGTGCGCCCCCCACCGCGCCGCGGACGACGGGGTGTCCAGCAGCGGCCACCGCTCCATCGCGAACGGGCGCCCCACCCCCGGCGCCATCCCGCGCGCACGCAGCGCGGCCTCTATCCCGATGGTCCCCGACCCGCCACAGGGGTCCAGCAGGGGGACCGTGCCGTCCCACCCGCACGCGGCCAGGAGCGCCGCCGCCAGCGTCTCGCGCAGCGGCGCCTTGGCCACCGCCAGCCGCCATCCGCGGCGATGCAGCAGCGCCCCCGAGCTGTCCACGCTGAGCGTGCACTGGTCGCGGTCCAGCCGCACCACCACCAGCGCAGGGGGGAGCGCGTCGTCGGCGCCGTCCCCCTCGTCGTCATCGCGCGCGCCGGCCACCGTCACCCCCGGCACCGCGCGCTGGATGGCGTGCGTCACCCGCTCGGCCACCGCGTCGGAGTGGTACAGCCGCGACTTCCGGCAGGTCACGCGCAGCGCCACGCACCCCCCTGGCGGCACGAACCGCTCCCATGGCAGCGCGGCGCCGCGGCGCGCCAGCGTCGCGAAGTCGCGCGCCGGGAACGCCCCCAGCCGCACCAGCACGCGGGTGGCCAGCCGCGACCAGAGGTTGAGGCGGAACAGCCCGTCGGGGTCGAGGGTGAGCGCCACCCCCGCCGGCTCCACCGCGTCCACCGGCAACCCGAGGGTGCGGCACTCCGCCGCCAGCAGCGGGGCCACCCCCGGGGCGGCCACGGCGAACACCGACAGGGGACCCGGCGCGACCGACGGCATCGCCGCCCGCGTCCGCGCCCGCGCCGCCCGGGCGCCTCCTCCGCCGACGCCGCGAGGGCGCGCGCTCAGACCCGGAAGTGGTCGGGGCGCCAGTCGCGGATCTGCTGCTTGATCTCCTTGGTGGTCATCGCCGGGTTGGCCAGCACCTTCCGCACCAGCCCCTCCACCTCGGCGTCGCTGGCGAAGCGCAGCGCCACCAGGTGCGACGGCCGCAGCGTCTCGATCTGCGGCTGGAGGTCGGCGGGGAGGAGGCGCGCGAGGCGCAGCCGCTCCTCGAGGCGGATGAGACGGTCCTGCGCGCGCAGCGGCGAGAGGCGCGCCACCGAGGCGGCGCCGAAGATGGCCAACGCCCCCACCAGCGCGTAGGCGGTGTCGGCGCCGGGATTGGCCACGAGTCGCTGCACCGACCACAGCAGGTACACCATGGTGGCCGGCACGGTGAAGTAGTGGTACGGCGGGTGGAACCGCGTGTGATTGGCGTAGCTCTGCGGCTGGTCAGCCATGAGGAGGCTCCGGCAGGGGGTCGGGGGCGGGCGGGGTGGACGACCCCGACGCCAACAGGGCGTCGACGGCAGCCACGGCGTGGGTGAACCGTTCGTCCCACGTGCCCTGCACAACGTTAACCGGGGTGTCCATGGCGTGCAGCGCGTCGTGGAACGCCGCGTGCACCTCGGCGCGCCGGTCGCCCCGGTCGCGGA
>JAGWYS010000162.1 GCA_018969225.1 Gemmatimonadota bacterium
CCCAGCGCGAGGAACGCCACGGGATACCCCCGCCAGAGCCGCACGCGCAGCGGGAGGGCGCGCGCCAGCCGCTGCACATCCGGCACGCGCGCGTCGGGGCCCAGGAAGCGTGCGGCGGCGGCCAGCGGGTCGCGCCACCCCGCCGCGCCCGGCGACCGCTCCATCCAGCGCCGGAAGCAGCGCGCCGCGTCCTCCACGCGCACCGGCATCAACAGCCGGCCGGCCAGCTGCCACGTGCGGGGAGCCGGCGACGGGTCCGCCAGCAGCGTGTGCACCAGGCGGTCCGTGACGGCGTGCCTCCGTGCCACCGTCGCCACCTCCAGCGCGGCATCCGCCAGCCGGTCGTGGGCCACCTCCCACTCCATGCCGGCCGGCACCACGAGCCCGCGCTGCTCCAGCGCCTCCAGCACGCCACCGGCTTCCGCCGACCCCGCGACGTGCCGCAAGGCGGCCGCCGACAGGGGCCCGCGCACCAGCGCCAGCGCCACCAGCATCGCCAGCGCGTCGGCCGGAAGGTCGTGCATCAGCTGATCCAGCACGCTTCCTCCGGCCAGGGCCGCCCCCAGCCGTTCGGGCGCCTCCGCGTGCCAGACCTCCCCGTCGATTCGCAGCCAGCCGCGCTTCTGCGCCAGGTCCAGCGCCGCCACCGCCAGCAAGGGGATCCCTCCGGATGCGGCGTGGAGCGCGCGCGACAGCGCCGCGAGCAGGCCGGGGGCGGCGTGCGCCATCGAGCCGAGCAGCAGCTCCAGTTGGTCGGGGGACAACGGGAGGAGCTCGATCGCGGTGGCCGACGCCGGCATGGGCCAGTCGCCTCGCAGCGGGCGCATGGCCAGCACGAGCAGCAGCGACAGGTCGGCCACGCGATCGCACACCGAGGCCAGCAGCAGCCGGGAGGCCTCGTCCCCCCAGTGCAAGTCGTCCACGAGCAGCGCCAGCGGCGCCTCGTCGCTGACGGCCCGCAGCAGCTCCTCCAGCGCCAGCGTGCGCATCCGCAGCGCCTCCCCCTCGAGAGGGGGCGCGGGCACCGCCCTCGGGAAGGCGTTGGACAGCCCCGGGGCCAGCGCCACCAACACGGACGCGGTCGCGGTGGAGACGCCGGCGGCCCCGGCGCGGCCGGCCAGTGCGGTGGCCAGCGACGCCGCCAGCGCGTAGGGGATGTCCCGGTCGGCTCGGCGCGCGCGCAGCGCCACGACGGCGCCGCCCATGTCCTCCAGCCGCTGCGTCACCTCGGCCAGCATCCGCGTCTTGCCCAGCCCGGCCGCCGCGCGCATCACCTGGATGGTCCCGGCCCCCCCCGTCGCGCGGCGCCATCCCGACAGCAGCGTCGCAAAGGTGGCCTCCCGCCCCACCATCTCCGGGCGCCGCGGCCCCTCGCCCGCCGCAAGGGTGGTGGCCGTTGGCAAGGCGGCGGCGCGCCGCACGCGCTGCACCGTCGCCCGGAACGCCGCACCGGGGCGGACGCCCGCGCGCGCCAGGCGCTGTTCCAGTCGGTCGGCCTCCCGTACCGCCCGGGGGCGGTCGCCCGCAGCGAGCAGGGCGTCCAACAGCAGCGCGGCGGCGTCCGGGTCTGCGGGGTCGGCATCCGCCAGCGCCTGCAGCACCGGAATCGCCTCCAGGGGGCGCGCGGCATCCAAGGCCTGCCGGGCCAGGGCCATGCCCACCGCGCGCCAGGCTGCGTCCAACTGCTCCCGCCGCGCATCGGCCCACCGTTCAAACCCGGCGCCCCCCAGGAGCGCGAATTCCGGGATGAAGGGACCGCGATACAGCGCCCACGCTTCGGCCAGCGCCCCCGCCTCCACCGCCCGCGCAAAGTGGTCCGCGTCCACCGGCAGCGGATGGACCAGCACCACCTCGTCCCCCTCCGTCAACAGGGCCCCCTCCCCGAGCCGCTGCCGCAGCGCCCACAGCGTCTGCCGCAAGGTGCGACGCCCCCGCTCGGGATCCGCATCGCTCCAGAGGAGCGTGAGCAGCCGGTCGCGGGTGGCGCGACCGCGCGGGGCGAGTGCCAGGTACGCCAGCAGCGCCAGCGGCTTGGAGGGTCCCAGCACCCGCACCTCATCCCCGTCCAGCCCAGCGGTCACCAACTCCAGGCGCCCCAGCGCGCGCAGACGGACGGCCGCGCCCGACGGGGCGGGGGCGCCGGGCACGAGGCCCGCCGGTGGTGCGCCGTGGGGCGCGCCCTTGTCGGGGGGCATCACCCGCCTACTCGATGGCGTACCCGAAGATGATGTCCATCTCGTCGGTGGACAGCAGCCCGAAGCGCACGGTGCGGTCGGTGACGTTGTTCCACGTCACCACCGAGACCAGCGCGTCCCCCGGCTCCAGCACCAGCGGCGTGGCGAACTGCTGGAAGAGCGGGTGCTCCCAATCGGTGTTCACGTACACCGTCTCCTCCCCCCCGCGGGCGCGCTGCACGCGGATCTCGAAGCGCTCCCCCAGCGCGTGCATGTGGCTGGTCAGCGCCAGCACCGTCGTGCGCCGCGTCGCAGGGAACACCTTGCGCACGGTGGTCCGCTGCCTGGGGGGGAGCGTGAAGTCCGTGTGGGCCAGGTTGAGGGCCACGGCCTCCGCCCGCACCGTGCTCTGCGGCACGGTGTACAGGTTGGCAAACGCCTGCCCGGGGAGCCCCACCGGCGCGCGGTTGACGTAGTGCACGTTGAAGTCCAGCGCCGCATTGGCCGGCAGCCGCAGCGCCACCCCCGCCGGGAAGCGGAAGTCCGACTCGGGGGTCATCGCCCCGGCGAAGAACACGTGGCACGCCATCGGCAGCAGGTTCACCACGTTCGACGACCCGTCGGCGTTGCGGAGGTCGCGCACCTGCCCGGGGGCGGGGCGCTGGTTGCAGGGGAAGGCGGTCTTCGCCTCGTCGAAGGTGTACAGCAGCAGGTGGTGGCTGCCGGGGCGCATCCGCGTCTCGATCCGGTTGATGAACAGCGGCTCGGCGTTCCCGAGGCGGCGGTACACGAACAGCTCCCGCTCCTGGTTCGGGAACACCACGAAGCTGTCCACCGCCAGCTGGATCCCCGCCGACGCGGCCGGGGGCGCCAGCGGCGTGAACGTGGCCATCTGCTGCCGGCGGTCGGCCAGCACGGCGGTGTCCACCACGGCGCCGGTGCGGGGCGCCCCGGCCTCGATCCAGCGGCGCAGGTACTCCAGCTGCCCGGCTGACAGCCCCTGCGTGGTCCCCATGGGCATGAGGTTGCCGTAGTCGCGGCTGTGGTGCCCCGGGAGCCACGCCACCTTGTGGTACAGCAGGGAACTGTCGGCCCGGTAGGGCTTCACGCGCTGGAAGCCGTCGGCGCGCGCCACCAGCTGCGCCGACGGGGCGCCCACCAGCTGCTGGTAGGCGGAGTCGGCGGTGAGCACCAGCCCCGACTGCCGCGCCCCGCTGCTGCCGCTCGTATGGCAGCCGGCGCACTGCGGCGTGAGGATCTCCCGCTGGATGCGGGCGAAGGTGCCCTCGGCCCCCGCGGGCGCGCTGGTGCCGGGGGTGTCCGTGCCGCATCCGGCCGCCGCGGCCAGCAGCAGCGTTGCGACAAGGCGGAGGGCAAGCGGCTGCGGCGAAGGAAGCGGATGCGGCCGGGGATGCGGCAGGGAAGGGGGCATCGGTGCGCGGCTCTCCAAAGGGTCACACGTCACTGGACGCGGGCCAACCCGTTAAAGTTAACGCCATGACGGGAAATGCACTGGGCGGACTGGCCGGCTGGATAGCCGGGACGGCGCTGGCCGCCGTCAGCGGCTCGGTCACGGCCCGCACCGCCGCCGACTTCTACGCGCGCCTCGACAAGCCGCGCTGGGCACCGCCCCCCTGGCTGTTCGGGCCGGCGTGGCTCGTCCTGTATGTGTGCATGGGCACCGCTGCCTGGCGCATCTGGCGCCCCGGGGGCTTTGCCGGAGCCGCCGTTCCCCTGGCGCTGTACGGGGTGCAGTTGCTCCTCAACACGGCGTGGACCTGGTTCTTCTTCGTGCGCAGGACCGGGCTGGGCGCCACGGTCGAGGTGGCCCTGCTCTGGGCCGCCATTGCCGCCACGATGGTGGCTTTCTGGCTGCGCGATCCCGTGGCCGGGGTGCTGTTCGTCCCCTACCTCGCCTGGGTGACCTTCGCCGCCGCCCTCACGGTCAGCTGCTGGCGCCGCAACCCCGCGCTGCTCTGACCTCCCCCCATCCATGGGGTGACGCGTGGCGCGCCCCGTGGAACGGATGTTGCCCCGTCCGGGGGCATGTCGCCGGCCGTTGCCTTCGTGATTCTCGGGAGTGCGCTGGGGCTGGCCGCGCTGGTGGGGGGGCTGCTGTGGCGGGTCAGTCGCCGCGTGGCGCCGACCACTCGGGACGGCCCGCGCATCCAGCCCCTGTTCGCGCGCGGCCAGCGGCTGGAGTGGGGGGAGGTGCCCGCCGCCGCCCGGGCCCGCCTCGCCCCCCCCCGTCCGCCCGCTCGCGGGCTATTGCACCCGGAACAGGTAGCTCAGCTTGAGGAAGAACGCGTCGGCGCTCCGGCGGAGCGTCTCCGTGCCGCCGGGGCGGTCGGCGCGCAGCTGGTCCCCGTACCCGAGGTAGAACACCGTGCCGGGGGAGGGGAGGTAGGAGACGAGGAAGTCCAGCCGGGCGCGGCTGCGCGAGAAGGCGGCGGCCGGGCGCAGCACGCCGCCGGCGCCGCGGAGGAACACCGGCATCCCGGTGCGTGAGTCGTCGCGGAGCGCGTCCTGCTCCACGTCGGCCACCTCCCCGATGGCCCGCACGAACAGCTGCCGTGTCACCTGGTACTCGGCGCGCAGGCGGCGCGTGTTGCGCAGCAGCACGCGCGTCCCGTCGGTCTTCCGCCAGAACCCCTCGTACACCCACGTGAGGTTCAGCCGGAGCTGCTCGGTGGGGCGCAGGTTCAGCGTCTGCTGCACGTTGAGGATCCGCGCCGAGCTCCACTCCGGGAAGTTCTCGTCCTGCCCGTAGATGAACACCGAGGTGAGGCTTCCCCGCCGGAACTCGGGGGTGGTCACCGACAGCACGCCATCGAGGTTGGGGAGCACCGCGGTGCCGGTGTACGGGAGGGTGTCCACCCGGGTCCCGCCGGGCGCGGGGCGCAGCAGCGCGTAATCGCGGTACAGGGCGGGGTCGTAGCCGAACCGCTCCAGCAGCAGCTGCGCCCCCAGCTGCCATCCGCCGCGGAACCGCGTGCTGGTGCGCAGGTGCAGCTGCTCGTCCTGCGACGACCGCCGGCGCACGAAGTCGGCGTACTGCCAGCGCCCCAGCACGTAGAGTTCCGGGCTGAACACCTCCACCAGCGCCCCCGGGGCCCCGAAGCGGTTCCACCGCTGCGTCATGGACAGGTTCACGATGCCCGGACGCGCGATGAAGCCGCTGTGCGCCTCGAACCGGTCGCTGATGGCGTTCACCGCGTACCGGGCGACATACTGCCGGCCGTTGCGGGCCACCGACAGGTCGGCGAGCGGCGCCCGCTGCACCGGACCCTGCGGGCGCCGGGTGACGCTGGTGGCCGCCTGCCACTGCACGCTGGTCACGCCGCGCACCAGCCGTCCGTCCGCGCCCAGCACGCGATTCCATCCCCCCGCCTCCTCGCGGTCCGTCAGCACCATCCCCACGCGACTCTGGCGGCCGACGTCGCGCTGGAGGCGCACGATGCCGAACTGCGGCGCGTCCCGACGGTCGGCGGCCGCGTCGCGGCTGTCCACCGCCGCCAGCACGCCGATGTCGAACCCGCCATGCTTGCCGGTGAGCTTGGCGGCCGCCACCGGCTGCGCGATGCGCCGCGTGTAGATGAGGCGGTTGGGGGTGGTGAACTGCTCCTGGCTCTCCAGGAAGAAGGGGCGGCGCTCAGGGAAGTACACCGCGACGCGCGGGTCCAGCGCGTACTGCGTCGCGTCCGCCTCCACCTGCGAGAAGTCGGGGTTGGCGGTCCCGGCGAGGGTGAGGTTGCTGGTGATCCCCCAGCGCACGCTCCCCCCCAGTTCGTGCGCGGGGGCGCCGTAGCGCCACGCCGGCGCCGGCTCGGCCCCCGCGAGGGGGGGCGTCCCCAGCACGCTGGAGGTGACGGTGGGAATGGCGTCCAGCGTGAGCCCGCGCTCCAGCCCGCGCAGCCCGGTCAGCCGTCCCGACTGGGCCAGGAAGCTGGCGCTGGCGCGCCGCGCCGGGGCCCAGGTCTCCTCGTGCCCCGTGGCCTGCACCGTGCGCACCACGTTGAGCTGCCAGGCCTGGTCCGCCTCGCGGCGGTAGCGCAGGCTCTTGAAGGGGATGGCCAGCTCCACCTCGAAGCCGGCAGGCGTGAGGCGCCCCTTGGACTGCCACACGTAGTCGGGGGCGAGGTCGGTGGTCTCGCGCGCCTTGGTCGTGGCGTTGGACATGAACCCGCCGCCGCTGGGCGCGCCCGTCTCGATGAGCACCCCGTCCCCCTGGATGCCGAAGGGGTTCACGCCGAACACCAGCGCCTGCCGGCTGTCGTTGTAGGTCCCCAGGAACAGCTGGACATTGTCGTCCTGGGTGATCTTGTCCCGGTCGGCCAGCGTGGCCCGGACGCTCCCCGGGGGGGCCCAGGCCCGGATCCCCACGTGCAACGCGGTGGCGGAATACCACACCAGCACCTCGGTGCTGTCGCGGGCGGCCACCTGGTCGTCGGGGAAGAATTGGGAGAACCCGGTGAGCAGCGCGGCGCGCCGCCAGACGGGCTCATCCAGGACGCCGTCCACCACGGCGGCCGTGTCCACCCGCGGGATCGGGACCTCCCGCGCCCCGGACCGGCCGTGAAACACCCGCGGCGCCGGCTGGGCCGCGCCTGAGGCCACGTCCACGGACGCGGTCAGGGCAAGGAACGACAGGGCGGCACGGAGGCGCACGGGGAGGGGGCAGGGGGCAGGGGGGAGGGGGGCGGCCGGACGCGACCGCTACGAAGGCGTTACGGGCTTGCCTGCTGGCACGTTGCGCCCCGGCGGACCGTCCCCAATCATTCCCCAAACGGCGTACCCGCGCACGTCGCCCGTGCCGTGCGCCCGCCCCCAGCCGCGCAGTCCCCACTCCCGACGACGCCGTCGCGTCCCTCGCCATGTCGTACCTCCGTTGCACTGCCTGCGGTGCCAAGGCGCTTCGCGCGGCATCGCAATGCCCGCGCTGCACGACGCCCTTCGCGCTCACCGATGCGCGCGGACGGCGCGTGCCGCTCACCCCGTGCCGTGGTTGCGGCTATCTCCATCGGGTGGACACGCCATGCCACTGGTGCGGCGTGCTGCCGCCGCCCACGTGGCGGCAGCCGTCCACGTATCGGCGCGCGGCCGGCGTGGTGCTCTCGCTGGGGGTGGCCGTGGCGGCGTGGCGCACGGGATTCCCGTCGAGGGCCATCCCGATGGTGACCGGCACGGAGGCGCCGCGCGCCGGGGCGCCTGTCGCCGGGATTGCCACCCCGACGGCGCCGGTGTCCGTGACCCCGGTCCCCTCCGACCCCCCGGCGGCGCGTGGTGCCCTCGATGTCGCGGCCGTCGGCAGCGGAGTCCCCGTGTCGCAGCCGTCGATGCCGCCGCAGGCGTCCCTCGCGCCGGCGCCCACGGCGGCCACCGCTGCGGGTGGCTCCGCCGCGGATTCGGTGCGGTGGGTGCCTGCCGTGGCGCGCACGTGGGTCAACGTGCGCGCCAATGCGTCGCGGGACGGCGCCGTGGTGGGGGTCATCAGCCCCGCCAGCCGCGCCTTGCTGGAAGCGGGGCGCTCGGGGTGGCGGCGGGTCCGCGCGTCCGACGTGCGCGGCTGGGTCGATCCCCGCCTCTTCGTGGCCGACTCGAGTGCGCGCCGTGACGGCTGACGGCCAGCGGCGCCCGCGCCGCGCGTTCACGCTCCTCGAGGTGCTGGTCGTCGTGGTCGTGATCGCGCTGTTGGCCAGCCTGGTCGCCCCCAACATCTTCAGCCGGGTTGGCGACGCCCGTGTGGCCGCCGCCAAGGCGCAGATCGAGTCGCTGGCCACGGCGCTCGACAGCTACCGGCTGGACCATGGCCGCTACCCCACCACGGCGCAGGGGCTGGCCGCGCTGTGGGAGCGTCCGTCGGTGGATCCCCCTCCCACGTGGACCCGCCCGTACCTGCGCAAGGCCGTCCCCCTCGATCCGTGGGGGCACCCGTACGCGTACACCGCGCCGGGGCGCAGCAATCCGGACGGATTCGACCTCATGTCGTATGGTGCCGACGGCGCGCCGGGCGGGACGGGGGAGGACGCCGACATCACCAGCTGGTGACGGTTCGGTGACGGCCCCGCCGGATCCCGCAGGCATCGGGGCGGCGCGCGCGCGCGTGGGCCCCGACGGATCCGGGGGGCGTGCGATGCTGGCGGGGCGGTTGCCGCCACCGGGGTGGACCACCCGGTTTGCCCCGGCGCCCACCGGTCCCCTGCACCTGGGGCACCTCGTCAACGCCCTCTTCGTGTGGGGCCTGGCGCGCGCCCATGGCGGTCGCGTGCTGCTGCGCATCGAGGACCACGATCGGGGGCGGTGCCGTCCGGCCTACGAACAGGGAATCCTCGACGACCTCGACTGGCTGGGGCTGGTCCCCGATGTCTTCGCGACGGCGACCTTTCGCTCACACCCACCCGGCACGGGACCCGGGCATCAGGCCCGCCAGGGCGACCAGTCTCCCCGGTATTCCCGGGCACTGGAGGCCCTCGCCGCGGCTGGATTGGTCTACCCGTGCCGCTGC
>JAGWYS010000163.1 GCA_018969225.1 Gemmatimonadota bacterium
AGCGCCAGGATGGCCGCGCCGCGCAGCGCATTGCCGGGGTTGGAGAGCACGGCGCCCCCCACCACATACGCCGCCGCCAGCAGGAACACCCCCGTGCTCCACGGGTGCCATGGCGCCCGCACCGCCGCCGCCGTTCCCTCACGCGCGTCGCGCGCCCGGAACACGAACAGCGACGCCGCCGTGGCCCCGAAGAAGATCCAGTCGGCGAACACCACGTAGTCCAGCAGCTGCCCGTACGTGCCGGTGAACAGCAGCGCCAGCGCCACGGCCCCCTGCCCCACCAGCGCCCACACGGGGGTGCGCGTGCGCGGATGCAGCCGCGCCATCCGCGCGAAGAACACCCCGTCGGCGGCCATGGCCTGGTACACCCGCGCCGACATGAGAATGGTCATGGCGTTGAAGCCGGTGGTGGACACCACGATCCCCGCGGCAATCAGCAGCCGCCCCGGCTGCCCCAGCGCCACGGCCATGGTGTCGGCCGCCGGCGCGGTGCTGGCGGCCAGCCCGGCCACCCCGAGTGCCCGGAGATAGGCCGCGTTCACCAGCAGGTACGTGACGGCCACGATGAGCACCCCGCCCACCAGCGCCCGCGGCAGCGTGCGGGCCGCATCGCGCAGCTCCTCGGCCACGGCGTTGGTCTGCTGCCACCCGCCGCAGGTGAAGAGCACCGGCACCAGCGCCCCCCCCAGCGCCGCCACGGTGGCCAGCGCCCCCTGCGGCACCGCCGGTGCGGGCGCGGCCACCACCGGGGCCCCGGGGGTCACCAGGAACGCCACCACCACCAGCGCGGCGATGGCGGCCAGCTTGAGCACGGTGAGCAGGTTTCCCACCACGGCCCCCAACCGCACCCCCGCCACGTTGAGCGCCGTGAGCCCCGTGATGAGCGCCGCCGCCACCGGGCGCGCCAGCGCGGGGTCGCCTCCCAGCAGCGCCATGAGATACCCCGCGCCGGTCATGGCCACCGCGGCGATGGCGCCCGTGGCCATGATGAGGAACAGCGCCCACCCGTAGAGGAACGCCGGGAGCGACCCCCACGCCTCGCGCAGGTACACGTAGCTGCCGCCGCTGCGCGGGCGCCGCGCCCCCAGCTCCGCATACACGAAGCCGCCGATGACCGCCACCAGTGCGCCCATCCCCCACGCGGCCATCGTGAGCCCCGGGGTGCCCACCCGCTGCGCCACCACCGCCGGGGACAGGAAGATCCCCCCGCCGATGATTCCTCCCACCACCAGCATCGTGCCGGAGAACACCCCCAGCCGGGGGGTGTAGCCTACAGGTGCGGGAGCGGCGGCCGGGGACACACCGGCAAGCTCGCACGACTACATTCCCCTCGCTACCCGGACCTTCCCCTGTCCCCATGGCCATGACCCGACTTCGCCTGCGGCGCCGGGCCCTCCGGGCCCCCGCCGCCATCGCCGCCCTCCTGCTGGGGGCCGCCGCCTCCAGCCTTGCTGCCCAGGGCGCCCCGCGCCTCCCCCACGAGAAGTACACCCTCCCCAACGGGCTCGAGGTGATCCTGCACGTGGATCGCTCGGTCCCCATCGTGGCGGTGGAGCTGTTCTACAAGGTGGGCTCCGGCGACGAGCAGCCCGGGCGCACGGGGTTCGCGCACCTGTTCGAGCACGTGATGTTCATGGGCTCGCAGAACGTCCCCGTGGGGAAGTTCGACGAGTGGCTGGAAGGGGCCGGGGCCAGCAACAACGGCTCCACCACCGAGGACCGCACCAACTACTACGAGACGGGCCCCTCCAACGCGCTGCCGCTGATGCTGTGGCTGGAGGCCGACCGGATGGGGCGGCTGCTCCCCACCATGGACCAGGCCAAGCTGGACCTGCAGCGCGACGTGGTGAAGAACGAGCGCCGCCAGTCGTACGACAACGCCCCCTACGGGCGCGCCTTCGAGACGCTGATCCCGATGCTCTACCCCGCGGGGCACCCGTACTCGTGGCCGGTGATCGGCTCGATGGCCGACCTGTCGGCGGCGTCGGTGGAGGACGTGTCGGCGTTCTTCCGCCGCTACTACGCCCCCAACAACGCCACCCTCACCATCGCCGGCGACTTCCGCGCCGACTCGGCCAAGGCCTGGGTGCGGCGGTACTTCGGCGCCATCCCCCGCAACCCGCAGGCGCCCCAGCGGCCGGTGGTCCCTGCCGAGGCGATGGCGCGCGACACCTTCGCCGTGCTGGAGGACCGCGTGCAGCTGCCGCGCAGCTACAGCGCCTGGCACTCGGTGCGCGCCTTCCACCCCGACGACGCGGCCCTGCAGGCGCTGGCCCAGATCCTGGCCGGGGGGAAGAGCTCGCGCCTCTACCGCGCGCTGGTGCTGGACGCGCCATTGGCGGTGGACGTGGGGCTGCAACAGGATGGCAACAAGCTGGACGGGCACCTGCTCCTCACCGCCACGGCGCGCCCCGGGGTGCACCCGCGCGCCATCGACTCGGTGGCCCTGCGCGTCATCGCCGACGTGGCCGCCTCCGGCGTGACGCCGCGCGAGCTGGAGCGGGTGAAGAACGGCGTGCGCGCCTCCACCACCGACGGGCTGGCCTCGGTGCTGGGGAAGGCGATGCAGCTGAGCTACTACAACTACTACACCGGCACCCCCGACTACCTGGCGCAGGGGCTGGCGCGCTTCGAGTCGCTCACCCCCGCCGATGTGCAGCGCGTGGCCAGGCAGTACCTGGCCGGGCGCGCGCGCGCGGTGCTCACGGTGGTGCCCGAAGGGAAGACCGACCTCGCACTCACCGCCGGAGGGTCCCGCTGATGCCCCGCCTGTCCGTGATCCGGCGCGCCCCCGCGGTGGCGGCCGCCGCGCTGCTGGCCGCCGCCCCCGCACTGGGCGCCCAAGGCACCGCGCCCCCCGCGCTGGGGCCCGTGCGCCCGCTGGCGCTGCCCGCCATGGTGGAACGCACCCTCCCCAACGGCCTGCGGCTGGTGATCGTGGAACAGCATGAACTGCCGGTGCTGGACGCCGTGCTGGTGGTGCGCACCGGCCCCGAGGCCGACCGCGCCGACCGCATGGGGACGGCCACGCTGACCGCCAACATGCTGGACGAGGGGGCCAGCGGGCGCGACGCGCTGGCCATCGCCGAGCAGGTGGCGTTCCTGGCCATCGGGCTACGCACCGGGGCCACCTTCGAGCAGAGCAGCGTGTCGCTGCACACCACCACGGCCACCCGGGACAGCGCGCTGACGCTGATGGCCGACGTGGTGCTGCGCCCGACGTTCGCGCAGAAGGACTTCGACCGGCTGCGACAGGACCGGCTGAACGCGCTGCTGCAGGAGCAGGACCGCGGGCCGGCGCTGGCCGACCGCGGCTTCACGGCGATGGTGTTCGGGCTGGACCACCCCTTCGGCCGCAACGCCAACGGCAGCCGCGAGACGGTGGAGGGAATCACCCGCGACGACGTGGCCGCGTTCTGGCGCACCTGGTACCGCCCCAACAACGCCACGCTGGTGCTGGTGGGAGACCTCACCGTGCCGCAGGCGGAGGCGCTGGCGCGCCGGCACTTCGGCGCGTGGGAGCGGGCCCCGCTCCCCGCCATCGCCGCGTACCCGGTGCCGCGGTCGCGCGCCGAGCCGCGCGGCACCACGGTCACCATCGTGGACCGCCCCAAGGCGGCGCAGTCGTCGTTCCGCATCGGCGGGCTGGGGGTCACCCGGGACACCCCCGACTACTACGCGCTCATGGTGATGAACACCATGCTGGGGGGCTCCTTCACCAGCCGGCTCAACACCACGCTGCGCGAGAAGAAGGGGTACACCTACGGGGCCAGCTCCACCTTCCTGATGCGCCGCACCGCCGGCTCGTTCATCGCCTTCGCCGACGTGGCGTCGGCGAAGACCGACTCGGCGGTCGTGGAGTTCCTGCGCGAGCTGAAGGCCATCCGCGAGGCCCCGCCGGCGGAGGAGCTGGCCAAGGTGAAGCGGTACCTGCAGCTGGGGTACCCCGAGGGCTTCGAGTCCTCCGGGGACATCGCGGGGCAGGTGGCCGCGCTCATCCCGGCCGGGATCCCGCTGGCCTCGCTGGGGGCCTACCAGGCGCGCATCGGCGCGGTGACCGCCGCCGACGTGCAGCGCGTGGCGCGCCGGTACATCAATCCCGACTCGCTCACCATCGTGATCGCGGGGGACCGCGCGCGCATCGAGGCGGGGCTCAAGGCCGCGGGGGTGGGGCCGGTGGAGGTGCGCGACAGCCGCGGGCGCCCGGCAGGGACGCCGTGACCGCGCGGAACGCGATGCGCACGCGCGTGCGGGCGGCGGTGGCCCTGGTCGTCGCGGCGGCGGGGTGTCAGCGCGCCGCAAGCACGGGGGCGGCGGGGGCCGGTACGCCCCGCCCGGCGCGCCCGGGGATGGTGGTGAGCCAGGCGTGGGTGGCGGAGCACCTGGCCGACCGGAACGTGGTGGTGCTGCAGGTGGGCGCGCGCGCGCAGTACGACAGCGGGCATGTGGCCGGCGCGCGTCCGGTGGCGATGGGGGACATCTCCCTCCCCGCCGTGCGGGGCGGGCTCACGCTGCAGCTCCCCTCCGCCGACTCGGTGGGGGCGTGGGCGCGCGGCCTGGGGATCACGGACCGCTCGCGCGTGGTGGTGATCGCGCAGGATGCGGCGCTGCAGGGGGCCACGCGCGTGGTGTTCACCCTGGCCACCATCGGGATGCTGGATCGCACGGCGCTGGTGGAGGGGCACTTCGGCACCTGGCGTGACGCCGGGCGCCCGGTGAGCACCGCGGCGCCGGCGCCGGCGGTGGCGGGCGCCCTCACGGTGCGGCCGCGCCCCGAGCTGGTGGCCACGCTGGCGCAGGTGGAGGCCATCGCCATGAGCCCCACCTTCCCCACGGGCACCGCGCTGCTGGACGCGCGGGCGCCGCAGTTCTACGCGGGCAACGGCGGCGGCTATCCGCGCCCGGGGCACATCCCCACCGCGCAGAACCTCCCCTTCTCCACCCTGTCCACCAACGGCGTGCTCAAGCCGGCCGCCGAGCTGCGTCCGCTGTTCGCCGGGGCGGGCGCCACCGACGGCACCCCGGTGGTGGCGTACTGCCACATCGGGCAGCAGGCGTCGGTGCTCTGGTTCGTGGCCACGTACCTGGGCCACGAGGCGCGCATCTTTGACGGCTCCTTCCAGGAATGGAGCGGCACCGAGCGCCTGCCGGTGATCCTCCCCGCCGGGAAGCGCTGACCCCGATTCTTCACCACCCGACCCGTGACCGTGACTGACAGCGTGTCCGCTGAGGCGGCAAGCGGCGACGACGTGACCCCCCTGGTGGGCGTGGTCATGGGGAGCGCCAGCGACTACGAGACCATGCGCGGCGCCTGCGAGGTGCTGTACGAGCTGGGGATCCCCTACGAGGCGCGCGTGGTGTCGGCGCACCGCACCCCCGACTGGCTGTTCCAGTACGCCGAGGAGGCGCACGGGCGGGGGGTGCGCGCCATCATTGCCGGGGCGGGGGGCGCGGCGCACCTGCCGGGGATGCTGGCGGCGAAGACGCTGGTGCCCGTGCTGGGCGTGCCGGTGGTGGCCACGCCGCTGAACGGGCTGGACGCGCTGCTGAGCATCGTGCAGATGCCGGCGGGCGTGCCGGTGGCCACCTTCGCGGTGGGGAAGCCCGGGGCCGCCAACGCGGCGCTGTTTGCGGCGCAGCTGCTGGCCGCGCACGACCGCGTGCTGCGCGAGCAGCTGGCGGCGCGGCGCGCCAACAAGGCCGCCGAGGCGCTGGCGCGGCCGCTGGACGCACCGGGCGCGATCGCGCCGTGAGCGGCGACATGGGGAGCATCCTGCCGGGAGCCACCATCGGGTTCCTGGGGGGCGGGCAGCTGGGGCGCATGACCGCGCTGGCGGCGCGCGCCATGGGGTACGAGGTGCAGGTGCTGGACCCCGAGGTCGCGTGCGCCATGCGCCCCGTGGCGTCGCGCACCATCACCGCCCCCTACACCGACGTGGCCGCGGCCGAGGCGCTGGCGGCCGAGTGCGACGTGGTGACCCTGGAGATCGAGCAGGTCCATCCGGACGTGCTGGACGCGGTGGCGCGGCGGGTGCCCATGCGCCCGGGGCGCGACGCGGTGTACGTCATCCAGGACCGCATCCGGCAGAAGACGTGGCT
This sequence comes from Gemmatimonadota bacterium, assembly GCA_018969225.1. Lineage (GTDB taxonomy): Bacteria > Gemmatimonadota > Gemmatimonadetes > Gemmatimonadales > Gemmatimonadaceae > Gemmatimonas. The sequence goes on from JAGWYS010000163.1 coordinate 6,100, forward strand.
GGCCGAGCAGGGGTTCCCCGTGGGTCCCTTCGTGGCGGCGCGCAGCGCGGCTGACGTGGCGGGGGCGGTGGAGGCCTTCGGCGCGTCCATCGCCAAGTCCACGCACGGCGGCTACGACGGGCGCGGGCAGGTGCGGCTGGCCGAGCCGGCGCAGGGGGCGTCGGCGTGGAGCGCGCTGGGGGAGCGCCCCTGCCTGGTGGAGCAGCGGGTGGACATCGCCATGGAGCTGTCGGTGCTGGTGGCGCGGCGTCCCTCCGGGGCGGTGGCGGTGTACCCCCCGTCGCGCAACCACCACACCGGCGGGATCCTCACCTGGGCCGTGTCGCCGGCGGTGGTGAGCGACCCGCTGGCCGTCGAGGCGCAGGCGCTGGCGCGCAGCGTTGCCGAACGGCTGGACATCGTGGGGCTGCTGGCGGTGGAGTGCTTCGTGACCACCCGCGGCGAGCTGCTGGTGAACGAGCTGGCGCCCCGCCCGCACAACACCTTCCACCACAGCGAGCGGGGCGCCGACACGGGGCAGTTCGAGCAGCTGGTGCGCGCCGTGTGCGACCTGCCGCTGGGCGCGCCGACCACGGTGACCCCCGCGGCCATCGTGAACCTGCTGGGGGATGTGTGGCTGCAGGGGGCGGCGCCCGACATCCCGCACGCGCTGCAGGTGCCGGGGACGCGGCTGCACCTGTACGGCAAGGCCGGGGCGCGGAGCGGGCGCAAGATGGGGCACCTGTCGGCCATCGGCGACACCCCGCAGGAGGCGCTCGGGCGCGTGCTCGAGAGCTACCGCCGCCTCTCCCCCGGCACCGTGGCCAGCTTCGACGTCACCGAACCGGTCCTGCACCCTCCCACCTCCTGAGCCTCCCCCGATGTTTCCGCGCGACTTCTACGAGATCCTGCACATCATCGGCATCGCCATGCTCTTCGTCGCCATCGGCGGCGTGAGCGTGCACGCGGCCAACGGCGGCACCCGGGCGTCCAGCGGCACGCGCAAGATCGTGGGGACCGTGCACGGCGTGGGGGCGTTCCTCATCCTGCTGGGCGGCTTCGGGATGCTGGCGCGCATGGGTTTCCAGCACGGCAGCAACTTCCCCGGGTGGCTGTGGGCCAAGATCATCATCTGGGCGCTGCTCAGCGCCATCGTGCTGCTCCCCTACCGCAAGGCCGCGCTGGCGCGCCCGTTCATCGTGGTCCTGCCGCTGCTGGCCGGGGTGGCGGTGTACATGGCGCTGTACAAGCCCATCTGACCCCGTCGGCGGCGGTGCTCCCCTCCTATCGCCTGCTGGGCGAGGTCGCTCCCGCGCGCGACAACGCGGTGCTGGTGGTGCACGCGCTCACCGGCACCGACCAGCCGCTGGCGTGGTGGCCCGGGGTGGTGGGGGACGGGTGCGTGCTGGATCCCGCGCGCCACGCGCTGCTGTGCCCCACGCTGCCGGCGGCGCTGGTGACCGCCGACGGCGCCGACGCCACCACGCGCGACCAGGCGCGCGCGCTGGTGGCGCTGCTGGACGCGCTGGACATCCCGCAGGTGCGGCTGGTGTGCGGCGGGTCCCTCGGGGGGATGGTGACGCTGGAGTTTGCCGCCACGGCCCCCGACCGCTTCGCGCGCGCCGTCGCGCTGGCCGCCCCGGCGGTGCAAACCGCGCAGGGGATGGCGTGGAACGCGCTCATGCACCGCGCCCTGGCCATCGGCGGCCCGCGCGAGGGGCTGGCGCTGGCGCGCATGGTGGGGATGCTGAGCTACCGCGCCGCCGACGGGCTGGAGGCGCGCTTCGGCAACCGGACCGGGCGCGAGGGGGTGGCGTCGTGGCTGGCACATCATGGCGAGCGGCTGGTGGCGCGCTTCGACGCCGAGCGGTACGCGGCGCTCATCACGCTGATGGACCGGCACGACGTGGGGGCGGGGCGCGGCGGCGTGGCCGCGGCGCTGGGGCCCGTGGCCGGGCGCCTCACCGGGGTGGGGATCCCCGGTGACCAGCTGTACCCGGCCAACTCGGTCACGCGGTGGACCGACGCCGCGGGGGCGCGCTACCGCGCCATCACCTCACCCCACGGGCACGATGCCTTCCTGCTGGAGGCACCCCAGGTGGCGGCCATCCTCGCCGAAGCGCTTCAGGACGCACAGGCCGCGGGGTAGCGACGGGGCGCGTCCGCCGCCGGGGCGCGTCGCTACCCGTCCACCGTCACGTCGAAGGCCGCCGTCTCCACCGCCCCGCGCCCCGCGCCCCCCCGCCGCAGCTGCACGAATACGCGGTACACCCCGGCCGAGGGAAAGGCCACGGGAAACGCCACGGTCCCGGGCGCGCCCCGGACGGCGCCCATCGTCATCCCCGCGTGCCCCGCGTGCCCGGCAGCGGGGGCGCCATCCGCGGGGGAGGCCGCCGCGCCGGCCGTCGTGGGTCCCGGTTCCTGCAGCTGCGCCTGCGCCGCCATGCTGGCCATCCCGGCCGGGTGCAGGTGCATGAACACCCCGCCGTCGGCGCGCACCACCAAGGCGTGGCCGTCCATTCCCATGTACGGCAGCAGCGCGGCCGGCTGGCCGTCCGCCTCGCGCACCTCGGCCACCAGGCGCGCCTCGG
>JAGWYS010000164.1 GCA_018969225.1 Gemmatimonadota bacterium
CGCCCCCCTCGGCCCCGCTGCACGTGCTGGCCGCGTTGGGCGAGGCGCTCCCGAAGGACGCCTTCGTGCAGCGACTGGAGTGGGACGGCGCCACGTGGCGGCTGGACGGCAGCGCGCGCGACGCGGCGGCACTGGTGCCGCGCTTGGCGGCGCACGCCGGCTTTGGTGAGGTGCGCACCGTGGCCCCAAGCCTCCAATTCCTGGAGAATGGCATCGCGCGCCGTTCGTTTGCCATCACCCTGCGGCCCGTGGAGGCCGCCGCCGTGTCGCCCCCCGCGGGAGCCGTGCCCGATGCGGGGCGCATGCCGCCGCGCCAACCGACGGAGGGGCGTCGTGGCGCTCAGTGACCGGGAGCGGCGCACCGTGATGAGGGGCGCGCTGGTGGTGGCGCTGGGGGTGCTGCTGGTCCGCGGTGTCCTGCCGCTGGCGGCGCATTGGCAACGGCAGGGCGCCCGGCTGTCCGCCGCCCGCAGCCGGGTGGCGCGCGCCGAGGGGCTCCTGCAACAGGCGGACACGCTGGCCGCTCTGGCGGACGCGCTGGAGCGCCGCCTGGCCGAATCCCCGCGCCGGCTGGCGCATGGACCCTCGGCGGCGGTGGCGGCCAGCGCACTGGAAGGGCTGCTGCAAGGCGCCACCGAAGCCAGCGGGGCACAGCTGCAGCAGCTGTCGCTGGAGCCCCCTGCCGCAGGGGAGGGGGACGGCGCGCTGCCGGAGATCCGCGGCACCGTGTCCGCCGTCGGGGACATCCAGGGGCTGGCCCAGCTGCTGGCCCAGTTGGCCAACGGCCCACGCCCGGTGCGGGTGGCGCGCCTGACGGTCCAGCACAACCCCGCGCTTCGCGGCGCGCCCGACGTGTTGCAGTGGACCGTGGGCGTGCGCGTGCCGGTGGTGGTGCCGTGAGCCGGGCACGGATGGGCGGGTGGGCGGGGCGCTGGTCACCGGACGGGCTCCGGTGGGTAGCGTGGGGCGGCGTGGTGGCCGGGGTGGTGCTGGCGCTGTGGCCGGCGCAGGCGGTGACGCCCGTGACCGCGCCGCTTCCCGACGCCGTCCCCCTCCCCCGCGCGGAGTCCGAGGCCGGCAGCGGCGCCGCCGAGGCCGTGGTGCGCGCCAACGTTTTCAGCGCGCGCCGGCAGCCGCCGACGGTGCGCTATCGTGACCCGTCCGCCCCGGAGCTGTCGGGCGCCGCCCCGGTCGTGGCGAGCGGGGATCCCGGCTCCGTCGGAGAGGGGGACGCCCTTGCGATGCCGCACCTGCTGGGGATCGCCTCGGTGGAAGGGGTGTGGCAGGCGCTGGTGCGCTGGGCGCCAGGTCGTCCGGCGCGCTGGTGCGTAGCGGGCGCCCGGTGTGACCAGGAGGCCGGGGGCGGGCGCGTGCGCGTCATCACCCGGGATGCCGTGACCGTGGAGGTGGCCGGCCAGGTGCGCACCGTGCGCTTGGCCGCCCGCCGTCCTGTTGATTCCACGCCGAGGGTGCCGTGATACGCAGACGAGTGACGATGCGAGTGCTCCGCCGGGTGGCCCTGGGCGCGCTGCTGCTGGTCCCCTCCTGGCCAGCCTTGGCGCAGGGGGGGAAGGCCCGCGGGGACGCGCCAACGGCCGGCGTGGGCGTGACCTTCGTGGACGCCCCGCTGGCCGACGTGATCCGGGCGCTCGCCGACCTCGCGGGTCGGGCGGTGGTGCTGGGCGAGGTGCCCGACGTGAAGGTCACCCTGCGCACGCCGGGGGGGATGGATCGCGGCGGGGTGGAACAGCTGCTGGAATCGCTGCTGGAAACGCACGACCTGATGCTGGTGGGAAGCGGCACCGTGGTGCAGGTCCTCCCTTCCGCACGGGCGCTGCAGGGGGGCGGCGTGAGCGTGACGGCCCCCTTCCCCGACCCGCCGCCGCTGGGGTTGGTGTCGCACCTGGTGCCGCTCAAGGGCATTCGCGCGGAGGAGGGGGCGGAGGCGGTCCGGGCGCTCCTCGGGAAGGGGGCGCGGGTGGAGGTGGTGCCGCGCGCCAACGCCGTGCTGGTGGTGGACCGCGGACGGCAGGTGGGGCGGGCCGTGGCGCTGCTGCGAACGCTGGACGCCGCACCCGCCGGGGAATCGGGGCTGCAGAGCTACGTGGTGAACCTCAAGTACGCCGGCGCCGAGGACCTGGCGGCGGCGCTGGGACAGGCGTTCGGGATCGCGGTGGCGGGGGCTGGGAGCGGGTCGCTGGCCGACCGGTCGCTGTCACGGGCCCTGACGGGGTTCCGCCAGCGGGAGGGGGAGCTGTTCCGCACCCGGGCGCCGGCCGCCGCGGCCCCGGCGCTGCCCGTGTCCGACACGGGGCGCGACTCGGTGGCGGGGACGCTGGTGGGGCGCACCACCATCGTCCCCAACCCGCCCACCAACGCGCTGCTCATCCGCACCGCGCCGGCCAACTTCCCGCTGCTGCGCGAGACGATCGCGGCGCTCGACGTCCGTCCCGCGCAGGTGCTGTTCGAGGTGACCGTGGCCGAGGTGGCGCTGGGGCGGGGGCTGGAGTTCGGGGTGAACTGGGCGGCGGTCAACCGGGGCGGGGACGTGAACGCGGCCTTCGGCAACCCCGAGATGCCGGACACCGGTTCGTCGGCCGGGCTGCTGCGACTCGTCTACCTGGACGGGACCGGGGTGCGCACGCTGCTGCGCACGCTGGCCTCCACCAGCGCGGTGCGGGTGCTCTCCACCCCCGAGATCCTGGCCACCAACAACCGCGAGGCCTCGTTCCTGGTGGGGAGCAAGGTTCCGTTCATCGCGTCCACGCGGCTGGGGAACGACGTGTCGATTGACCGGGCGGTGCAGTACCAGGACGTGGGGACCAAGCTGTCGATCCTCCCCACCATCAACGACGACGGGTACGTGTCGGTGCAGCTGCTGCAGGAGGTGAGCACCCTCACTGCGCAGACGGTGGCGGCGGCGCTCAGCGCGCCGGTGATCTCCACGCGCGAGGCCTCCACGCGGGCGCTGCTTCGCGACGGCCAGACCGTGGTGATCGCGGGGCTCATCGGCGAGACGCAGCAGGAGACCGTGCAGGGGCTGCCGCTGCTGAAGGACCTGCCGGTGCTGGGGGCGCTGTTCCGGCGCACGGTGACCACGCGGCAGCGCTCGGAGCTGGCGATCTTCATGACGCCCTACCTGGTGCGGGACGACGGGGACGCGGACGCGATCCGGGAGCGCATCCGGTCGCGGATGGAGCGCACGCGCCCGGACGCGCTGGACGGCACGCCAGTGGCGCCCACCCGCCGCCCGCCGTCATGACCGGCGATCCGCTGGCGGCTGGCGCCCGGCTGCGGGCCGCCGCGGCATCGCCGCTGGCGGCGCGCTTCCCGCGCCGCTGGCTGGAGGAACACGCGGTGCTGCCGCTGGCGGTGGACAGCGCGCAGGCGTTGGTGGCGGCCGACGGCCCGCTGCCGGCGGTGGTGCGCGACACGCTGGAGCGGGGGCTGGGGGCGGAGGTCGCCGTGGCCGAGCATGCCGCGGGGGCGATCCGCGCCGCGCTGGTGGCCGAGGGAACGAGGGCCGTCGAGGCGGCGGGAGTGGCGGGCGAGGGGGTGTCCGCGGACCGGGTGGAGTCGGTGGACGACCTGCGCGCCCTGGCCGCGCGCGAACCCGTGGTGCAGGTGGTGAACGCCCTGCTGGCCGAGGCGGTGCGCATGGGCGCCAGCGACCTGCACCTGGAGACGCTCCCCGACGGCGTGCGGGTGCGCGTGCGCCTGGACGGCGTGCTGCGCGACCTCCAGCAGCTGGGCGCCGATTTCCGGCTGGCGGTGCTCTCCCGCCTCAAGGTGCTGGCGGGGCTGGACATTGCCGAGCGGCGTCTGCCGCAGGATGGGCGCGCGCGCATCCGCGTGGCCGGCCGTGAGGTGGACCTGCGGGTGGCCACGCTCCCTGCGCTCCACGGCGAGAGCCTGGTGGTGCGCCTGCTGGATGGCAGCGGCGGGGCTGCCGACGTGCCGCTGGACGCGCTGGGGTTCTCGGACGCGGTGGTGGGCGGGGTGCGGCGGCTGGTGGCGCAGTCCAGCGGGCTGGTGCTCGTGAGCGGCCCCACGGGGTCGGGGAAAACCACCACCCTGCACGCGGCGCTGCGGTGGCGCAGCACCCCGGGAGTGAAGGTGGTCACCGTGGAGGACCCGGTGGAGTACCGGCTGGACGGGGTGGTGCAGCTACCCGTGAATCCGCGCGCCGGGTTCACCTTCGCCAATGCGCTGCGCGCGATCCTCCGCCACGATCCGGACGTGATCCTGGTGGGGGAATTGCGCGACGCGGAGACGGCGGCGCTGGCGGTGCAGGCGGCGCTCACCGGACACCTGGTGCTGAGCACGGTGCACACGGTGGATGCCACGGCGGCGCTGACTCGGCTGGCCGACATGGGCGTGGCACCGTACCTGCTGGCTGCCACGGTGCGCGGCGTGCTGGCCCAGCGGCTGGTCCGGGGGGGCTGCCCCGTCTGCGCGGCGCCGCGGGCGCCCTCCGCGGAGGAAGCGGCAATGCTGGCCGGGGCGGGGATGGGCGCGACCACCGTGGTGGCGGGCGCGGGGTGCCCGGCGTGCGCGGGGACCGGATACCGGGGGCGGGTCGCCCTTGGCGAACTGCTGATGCCGGACGACGCGCTGCGCGGCGCGTTCGTGGCCGGGGCGTCGCTGGGGGCGCTGCGGGCGCAGGTGCGCGCCTCCGGGGTGCCGTCGCTGCGTGCCGACGGGATGCGCCTGGTGGCGGACGGTCGGACGACCGTGGAAGAGGTGTTGCGCGTGGTCGGGGACGGGGAGGAAGCGTGACCGCTGTGGGGCGTGCGGCGAACCTGCCGCTTCGCTGGCGCTATCGCGCGGCCACGGCGGCCGGGGAGCTGCTCGACGGCGCCCTCGAGGCGCCGAGCGAGGCGGCGGCGCTGGCGGCGCTGCGGCGCGACGGCCTTTTTGTGGTGGCGCTCACCCCGGCAGCCGCCACGGAGGCGCGGTGGCGTCGCGCCGGACGCGGCGGCCCCACGCTGGCGACCGCCACCCGGAGCGTGGCAACGCTGCTGGAGGCCGGCATCCCGCTGGACCGGTCGCTGGACACGGTCGCGCGGGTGACCCCCGGGTCGCCCTGGTGTGCGGCCTACGGAGACTTGGCGCGGCACGTCCGGGAGGGAGGCAGCCTAGCCGAGGGGATCCGCGCGGCCGGGCGGTTCCCTCCCCTGTTCGCGCCCATGCTGGCGGCGGCCGAGGGGACTGGGACACTGCCGGCCACGATGGCCCTGCTGGCCGACGAGGTGGAGCGCGGGGAGGCGCTACGCCGGCGTCTGTGGAGCGCGCTGGCCTATCCGGTGGTGCTGGCCGCGTCCACCGGGGCGGGGTTGCTGGTGGTGCTGCTGGTGGTGGTCCCCCGCCTGGCCACGCTGGTGGGCGACAGCGGCGCCCCCCTGCCCTGGGGAACGCGGGTGCTGCTGGGGGCGACCGAGGGGATCTCGGCCTGGGGGGGGTGGGTGCTGCTGGCGGGGGTCCTCCTGGGGGGATGGGGGGTGGCGTGGGTGCGGACCCCGGACGGGGCGGCCGCGTGGCACCGCGGGTGGCGACGGATGCCGGTGGTTGGGGCGCTGCTGCGCGCGCGCGCGGCCGCCCGGTACCTGGGCACGCTGGGTGCCGCGCTGGACGCCGGGGTGCCCTTGCTGTCGGCGATGGCGCTGGCACGCGGGGTGGCGGGTCGAGGCGCCGACCCGGCCGCGCTGGCGGCGGCGGAGCGCCACGTGGAGCAAGGGGGCGGGGTGGCGGAGGCGCTGGCCCCGCTGCTCCCCCCGGTGGCGATCCAACTGCTGGCCGCCGGCGAGGCGGCGGGGGCGTTGGCCCCGATGGCGCGGCGCGCGGCCCGGGGGCTAGAGGCGGACGCCGAGGCGGCACAGGAGCAGTCGGTGGCGCTGCTCCCCCCGGTGCTGGTCGCGGTGTTCGGCGTGGTGGTGGGGGGGGTGGCGCTGGCGCTGCTGCAGGCGATCTACGGGCTCAATGTCCCGGCCCCCTGAAGGGGTGCCGCGGGCGGGGTGCGCCGCCCTGGGGTCACCCGGGAGGTGCGTCGGCGCACACTCCGGGCACCGGACGCCCTTTTTCCTGCCACCAGCCCCCCGGTCCGACGATTTCACGATTGACAGCCCCGGTCGTCAGGGAGAGAATTGAGGGGAACAGGTTGTCCCGGTTTTCTGCAGTGCGGTCCCAGCAGCGCGGTCCTCCCTCCTGTCCGCCTCGTCACCGCCATGGCCCAGCCTCCCGATCACGACATCGAGCCCTCGGCCGACGCCGATCCGTCCGCCACGCCCAGTCGCCGCTCGCTGTTGGCGATGGGCGTGGCGGCGGCCGCGGCGCCGTTGGCCGCCGCCGCGCTTCCCCGCACCGTGGCGGCACAGCCGCCACGTCGGCGCGGCTCCACCCCCTTCCCCTCCGGTCCCGGCAACGCCGGGCGGCTGGATCCGGCCGCCGAATGGCGCGATCCGCTGCTGCGCCTGGTGCGCCGGATCACCATGGGGATGAGCCCGGAGGAGGTGGCGCTGGCGCGCCGGCTGGGGTACACCGGCTACCTGAACCACCACCTGAACGCGGCGGCCATTGATGATGGCGCGGTGGAGGCGCTGGTGGCGGAGCGGCTGCCGATGACGGGGTGGACCCCCACGGCGCTGGCCACCGCCAACCAGACCGACCAGGCCGAGCTGGGCAACCAGCTGGCCGACGCCTCGTGGTACCGCGCGGCGTTCTCGCGCGCCCAGCTGCGAGAGCGGATGGTGGAGTTCTGGACCGATCACTTCACCGTGAGCATCAACAAGGTCGGCTACCTCAAGCTGGTGGACGACCGCGACGTGATCCGCCCCAACGCGCTGGGCACGTTCCCGGCGCTGTTGCGGGCGACGGCGCACAGCGGCGCCATGCTGGTGTACCTCGACCAGAACCGCAGCAGCACCCCGGTCCCCAACCAGAACTACGCGCGGGAGATCATGGAGCTGCACACGCTGGGGGCCGACGGCGGGTACTCGCAGACCGACGTGGCCGAGCTGTCGCGGATCCTCACGGGGTGGAGCACCACCGGGCCGGGGACGTTCTTCTTCAACCGGAACGTCCACGACCGGAACGCCAAGACCTTCCTGGGGCGGAGCTTCCCCGCGATGGCGGCCACCGCGGCCACCGACGCGATGAAAGCGGAGGGGGACACGGCGATCCAGATGCTGCTGGACCATCCGAGCACGGCGCGCTACGTGTCCTGGAAGATGGCGCGGTGGCTGCTGGCCTACGAGCCGCCCGAGACGGTGGTCGCGGCGTCGGCGGCGGCCTACGCGTCCACCGGGGGGAGCATCCCGGCGATGATCCGCGCAATCCTGTCGTCGGCCAACCTCATGGCGGCGCCGGCGAAGTACAAGCGGCCGTTCCACCTGGCCGTCTCGGCGATACGGGCGCTGGGGATGAACCAGGTCACCGTCCCCAACATAAGAGGGGTGCGCGCCACCGCCGACGCCATGGGCATGCCGCTGTTCCGCTGGGAGCAGCCCAACGGTTACCCGGACTACGTGGATTGGTGGAGCGGGCTGGTGATGACCCGCTGGTCGTACGTGCAGTACCTGGCCTCGCTGGCCAGCACCACAGTGGCTCGTTTGGACACCATGCTGTTCCGCACCCCCGACACGGCCGACGGCGTGGTGGCGCAAGTGGCCGCGCGCCTCTTCGGGGGGGAGATGCCGCTGACGCTGCGCGCGCAGTTGCAGGGGTACCTGCGGGGCGGGACCTACTCGGACACCCGGGTCCGGGAGGCGCTGGCGCTCGCGCTATCGTCGCAGGAATTCCAATGGTACTGAGGGGGAGCCATGGGTGACACCCACGATCATCACGGTTGCGCCGAGTATGCGGCGCTCACCCGTCGCGACCTGCTGTTCGCCGCCGGGGGGCTGGGGATCACGTCGCTGCTGCCGGCCTGGCTGCCGCAGGTGGTGCTGGCGCAATCGGCGTCGTCCACGCGCGACATCATCATTTCGGTGTTCCTGAGCGGGGGCACCGACGGACTGTCGATGGTGGCTCCCTTTGGCGACCCCGACTATTACACCGGGCGCCCGAACATCGCGATCCCCCGCCCCGATGCGGCCGGGACCGGCCCCAAGCTGTCGGCGCTGGACGATTTCTTCGGGTTCTCCCCCGGGATGGCGCCACTGCTGCCGGCGTACCGGGCGGGCGACCTGCTGGTGGCGCACGCCACGGGATCGGTGAACACGTCCCGCTCCCACTTTGACGCGCAGCGGTACATGGAGGCGGGAAAGCCCGCCGACCAGCGGCTGGTGGGCGGGTGGCTGGGGCGGCACTTGGCCACCGTGCCCCCGCTGCGCAGCGACGCGCCGCTGCGCGCGCTGGGGCTGACCTCGGGGCTGCCGCTCACCCTGGCTGCGGGGCCGCGCACCCTGCCCATCCCCAACCCGGCCAACTTCACGATTGGCGGCAGCGGCACCACCGCCCCCTCCCGCACGCAGTGGCTGGCGGAGAACTACCAGGCGGCGGTGAACCCGGTGTCGGCCAATGCCATCGACGCCACCAACACCGTGGCGCTGCTGCAGCGGATCAACTTCAAC
>JAGWYS010000165.1 GCA_018969225.1 Gemmatimonadota bacterium
CGGCGGCGGGGGTGGCCGCCAGGAGGAGGGCGAGCAAGGCGGCGGTGACCAGGGCGAAGGGTACGCGCGACCGCGTCAGGTTCGGAACGGGGGGCATACAACGCAGACACGCCAGGGGCCGCTCCCCCTACGTCCCCCACCGCATCGGCACCGGCGCGACGCGCCGGGCGTTCACCCCCCGCCCCGGCGTCCCCCACCCCCTCCCTCCCCCATGCCCCTCCAGCTGGTGTGGTTCAAGCGCGACCTGCGGCTGCACGACCATGCGCCGCTGGCTGCCGCCGCGCGCGCCGGCCCGGTGGTGGGGGTGTACCTGTTCGAGCCCGAGGTGGCGGCCGCCCCCGACGTCGATGCGCAGCACCTGGCCTTTGCCATCGACTGCGTCACCGAACTGCGGGCGCGCCTCCGCCGACGCGGCGGTGAGCTGCTGCTGCGCACCGGCGACGCCGTGACGGAGCTGGAGCGGCTGGTGGACACGCTCCCCGTGGCCGCCCTGTGGGGCCACGAGGAGACGGGGAACGCCCTCACCTACGCGCGCGACCGCCGCGTGCGCGCTTGGGCGCGGGCGCGAGGACTGCCGTTCCATGAGGCACCGTCCGGCGGCGTGGTGCGGCGCCTGACCTCGCGCGATGGGTGGGCCGAGCGGTGGGACGCCATGGTGCGCGCGCCGCTGGCGCACCCGCCGGTGCGCTTCGCGCCATTGCCATGGCACGACCCGGGTACCGGCCTCGTCGCCCCCGAGCCGGGGGAGCCGCCAACGGCCGCCGCGCTGGGCGTCGTGGCCCACGCGCCACGGATGCACGCCGTGCGCGGTGGCGAAAGGGCCGCGCACGCCACGCTGGCATCGTTCCTCGCCGAGCGCGGCGTGGACTATCGCCGCGCCATGTCGTCGCCGCTCACCGCCTTCGACGCCTGCTCGCGCGTCAGTCCGCACCTGGCCTTCGGCACCCTCTCGGTGCGGCAGGCGTGGCAGGGGGCGCGGCGGCGCGCGGAGGAGCTCAAGGCGTCGCGGCGCGACGGGCGGGACGCCGACCCGCGCTGGCCCGGCGCGCTCAGCGCGTTCGTGTCGCGCCTCATGTGGCGCGACCACTTCATGCAGAAGCTGGAGGACGAGCCGCGCATCGAGCACGCGCCCTTCAGCGCCGCCTACGCCGCACTGCGCCCGCGCGACCCCGACCCCGAGCGGCTGGCGGCGTGGATCGAGGGGCGCACGGGGTATCCCTTCGTGGACGCCTGCATGCGCGCGCTGCGCGCCGAGGGGTGGCTCAACTTCCGGATGCGCGCGATGCTGGTGTCGTTCGCGTCGTACCACCTGTGGCTGCCGTGGCAGGCCACCGCGGTGGCGCTGGCGCCGCACTTCCTCGACTACGAGCCCGGCATCCATTACTCGCAGTTCCAGATGCAGTCGGGGACCACCGGCATCAACACCATCCGCATCTACAACCCGTACAAGCAGGGGGTGGACCAGGACCCCGCGGGGGTGTTCATCCGGCGGTGGGTCCCCGAGCTGGCCGGTGTCCTCGCCGACGACCTCCACGCCCCGCACGCCATGCCCGCGCTGGTGGCGCAGATGGCGGGGGTGCGGCTGGGACGCGAGTACCCGCTCCCCATCGTGGACCACGCCACCGCCTACGGTGAGGCGAAACAGCGGCTGTTCGCCGTGCGGGAGAGCGCGGCCGCACAGGCCGAGGCCGCGGCGGTGCTGCGGCGGCACGCGTCGCGGCGGGGGCGGCGGGCGTAGCACGACGGCGCGCGCGAGCCACGCCCCGCCGCGCCGCGCGATTACGCCGCGTCCGTGGCGTTGGTCAAATAGTCGCGCTTCCGCTCCATGTCCATGTCGCTGTCCGCGTACCGCTGCGCGATGGCGCGGAACTGCTCGTGGATCCGCAGGAACGCGTCCACCATGTCCGGGTCGAAGTGCGTCCCCGACGACTCGGCGATGATCGCCACCGCCTTCTCGTGCGGCATCCCCTCCTTGTACACCCGGCGGCTGATCAGCGCATCGTACACGTCCGCCACCGCCATCAGCCGCGCCGACACGGGGATGGCGTCGCCGCGGATCCCCTGCGGGTACCCCGTGCCGTCCCACTTCTCCTGGTGGCCGTACGCGATCTCCTTGGCCATCCGCAGGAACTCCACGTCGATCCCCAGCGCCTGCTCGGCGGCCTCCACGGCCTCCCGCCCCAGCGTGGGGTGCCGCTTCATCACCTCGAACTCCTCGGGGGTGTAGCGCCCCGGCTTGAGGAGGATCCGGTCGGGGACGCCCACCTTGCCGATGTCATGCAGCGGGGCCGACTTGTAGATGACGTCGATGGCGGACGGCGTGAGCTGCTCGCGGAAGCGCGGATGGTCCCGCAGCGCCTCGGCCAGCGCCTTCACGTAGTGCTGCGTGCGCCGGATGTGCTTGCCCGTGTCCGAGTCGCGCGTCTCCGCCAGCGACGCCAGCGTCATGATCGTGACCTCCTGGATGGCCGTCAGCTCGCGCGTGCGGCGCTGCACCTCCGCCTCCAGGTAGGCGTTCTGGTCGCGGACGAAGTCCACCGACGCCTTGACCTGCAGCTGCATCCGCACGCGCGACAGCAGCACGCGCGGGTTGACCGGCTTGGCCACGTAGTCCGCCCCGCCGATCTCCAGCCCCCGGCTCTCGTCCTCGGGGGAGGTGAGCGAGGTGAGGAAGATGACCGGGATATCCCGTGTGGCCCGGTCCGCCTTGAGGATCCGGCACACGTCGTACCCGGACATGCCCGTCATCACCACGTCCAGCAGGATGAGGTCCGGCGGGGCGTCGCCGCGGACGAGGGCCAGCGCCTGCTCGCCGTCCGTGCACAGCAGGACGCCATAGTGGTCCTTCAGCATCCCGCCGACCACGGCAAGGTTGTCCGGCGAGTCGTCGACGATGAGGATGGTACGGCGTCGGTCGGCGCGGGGATCGGCGGTCATGGTGTGGGCACAGGAAGGAAGGGCAATGCGCGGCACTTGGGGGGCGCCACCCCCGGGAAAATGGCGATCAACCGGCTGATTTCGTCACATCGCCGGTCGTCCGGCGGGGACGAACCGTGCCCCGGGGTCTCCGGAAGCACCGGCGATCCACTTCAATGCCCCGACCGGACGGCCCCCGCAGGATCGCGGGGGAGGGTCTTGGTTTCCGTCCTACGGATAGCACAGGTACGCCCACACCCCGTTGCTGTCGAACAGCGGTTTCCCCGACGCATCCAGCGGCGTGGAGGTGTCCACCACCGTGATCCCGTGCTGCCGCAGCGCCAGTGTGAGCGCGGTGCTGGCCGGGTTGAACGTCTGTGCCGTGCGCAGCTGCCGCGCGTTGCCAAAGGGCGCGCTGCTCCCGTCCACCGACACCGGCCCTGACGCAGGCTTGGCCAGCCCCAGGTTGTCCCAGTTGGCAAAGGCGTGCGCATTGGGCACCAGCGGGTCGGCGTCCGCCCCGAACCCGTACTGCGCGCTGGCCGGCGTCACGTTGGGGCGCAGCGCCATCCACGTGGCCGGCCGGTCGGCCAGGTCGTTCCAGTCCTCGGGGGAGGAGAAGTACACCGCGCGCGCCAGCGCCACCGACTTGACCAGCACCCCCACGTGCCCGCCCCCCTGGGAGTGGCCGGCCAGGATCACCTTGCTCCAATCCACCGTGTTGTCCGCCAGCAGGTACTGCCCCCACCCCTCGGCCGGGTACGTGGCGTGCAGCCACCCCAGCAGCTTGTTCAGGCGGTTGACGATCCCGTTGGCGCGGGTCACCGCCGCCTGGCCGGCCACCGGCGTGCCGTTCCCGAACACCACCTCGGTGCGCGCCGTCCAGTAGCAGTCCGGCGCCAGGCTGGTCTGGCACAGCACCCCCATGGCCGTCTGGTTCATGTAGTTCACCCCCACGGCATGGAACCCCCGCGCGGTGCCGGCGCGCAGGAGGTACGTGTACTGCGTGGGGCGCCCCTGCGTCCCCGGGAGGAACACCAGCAGCCGTCCGCGCGCCGTCACTGCGGGTGACGGATTGATGGCCACGTGCGGCGCCTCCCCGGCGGCGGGCGCCGCGGTGATGGCGTTGTCGGTGGCGGTGGCGTTCACCTGCCGCTCCACCGAGGGCGGCGCGGCGGGGGGCGTGACGGGTCCCGGCGAGGTGCCGGGGCCGATGACGCGCTCGCGCGCGCACGCCACCAGGAGCAAGGGAAGGACCACCACCCTGTGGCCCCGGCAACGTGGGAAGCGGTGCATGGCGTGGAACTTCGGCCCCCGTGGTACAAACGACAACCGGCACCCCGATCAGGTCGGGGCGCCGGTTGGGTAGGGCTTCGGTATGGCTAGGGACGGAATCGAACCGCCGACACGCGGATTTTCAGTCCGCTGCTCTACCAACTGAGCTACCTAGCCGCACCCCGCATTTCCGGGGAGCCTCCAATCTACCTTCCCCGACTCCTCCGGCCAACCCCTCCCCGATCGGACCGCCCCGAACGCCCTCCGAAGCCAGCCGCTCATACGGCTCAGCTCGCCTTGCCACCCTGCCCGCCCCCGGTACCTTCCATCTATGGCGCCGGAGCCCCCTTCCCCCTCGGCCACGCCGCCGGCGCCCCCCGCTGCCGACGAGCTCCAGCGCGCCCTCCAGCAGGAACGCGAGACGCGCCGACGCCTTGAGCGCCTCCTCCAGCTGTACACCTTCCTCACCCGCGCCAACGAAGCCCTCTTCTCGGTCACCACCCCCGCCGAGGCCTTCGACACCCTCTGCCAGGTCGCAGTCGAGGCCGGGCAATTCCGCCTCGCCTGGGTGGGACGCGTGAACCCCGCCCTCGGCGAGGTCCGCCCCATCGCCGTGGACGGCGCCGAGGCCGGCTGCGTCCAGCAGCTCCGCATCACCACCGATCCCGCGCTCCTCACCAGCCACGGCCCCATCGGCCTCGCCCTCCGCGACCAGAAGACCGTCGTCGTCAACGACCTGGCCACCGACCCCCGCACCGCCCCCTGGCACGGCATCGCGCTGGAGCACGGGCTGCGCGCCGTGGTGGCCTGCCCCATCCTGGGCGCCGACCGCGCCGACACCGCCGTCGCCTTCTACGCCGACACCCCGCACTTCTTCGACGCGGAGCTGGTGGCCCTCCTGGAGGAGATCACCCGCTTCCTGGGGCTGGTCCTCACCACCCTCGAGGCGCGCGCCCGCCAGCAGGCCGAGGAGGCCAGCCGCCACCGCAGCGAGGCCGCCGTCCGGGCCATCTTCGAGGAGTCCCCCCTGGCCATGGGGATCATGGAGTACGCCTCCGGGCGCTTCCTCCGCCTCAACCGCGCCTACACCGCGCTCTTCGGCTACACCCTCGACGACGCCCCCACCGCCGACGACCAGCTCGCCGTCTTCTTCCCCGACCCCGGCTACCGCGGGCTCATCCGCAGCACCATGGCCGAGGAGATCGCCGGGCTCACCCCCGACACCCCCTCCGCCCGCTCCCCCGACCTCACCGTCACCTGCAAGAACGGGTTCACCCGCTTCATCAGCGTCTTCCTCACGCGCGTGCGCGAGGAAGTGATCGTGGCGTGGGTGGACTTCACCGACGTGGTGCGCACCACCCGCGAGCTGGAGGCGTACAAGGCGCACCTGGAGGAGCTGGTGGCCGCGCGCACCGCGGAGCTGGCGCGCGCCGTGGAGGAGGCCGACGCCGCCAACCGCGCCAAGTCCACCTTCCTCGCCATGATGAGCCACGAGATCCGCACCCCGCTCAACGGGGTGATCGGCATGGCCGAGGTGCTGGCGCAGTCCAACCTCCCCGAGCGCGAGCGCGAGGCGGTGCGCACCATCCTGCAGTCGGGACGCGGGCTGCTGGCCGTCATCGACGACATCCTCGACGTCTCCAAGATCGAGGCCGGGCACCTCTCGTTCGACGTGGGGGACCACGACCTGCGCCCGCTGGTGGAGGAGGTGTGCGCCACCCTCGCGCCGGTGGCGGTGGCCAAGGAGGTGGACCTGGGGCTGTACATCGCCCCCGAGCTCCCCGCGCGCGTGGTGTGCGACGGCATGCGGCTGCGGCAGGTGCTGTTCAACATCATCGGCAACGCCATCAAGTTCAGCAGCGGGCGCGTGGCGCGGCGCGGGCGCGTGGGCGTGCGGCTGGAGCCCGACCCCGGGGACGCGACGCACCCCGCGCGGCTGGCCATCCGCGTGAGCGACAACGGCATCGGGATGTCCCCCGAGGTGCAGGCGCGGCTGTTCACTCCCTTCATGCAGGGGGATCGCTCCACCACCCGCCGCTATGGCGGGACGGGGCTGGGGCTCATGATCACGCGCAGCCTGGTGGAGCGGATGGGGGGCGTCATCACCGTCCAGAGCACCCCGGAGGAGGGCTCCACCTTCACCATCACCGTGCCGCTGGAGCCCGCAGCCCCCCCCGCCGGCGCCCCCGCCCCGTCGCTGGACGGGGTGCCCGTCTACATCGCGCTCCCGCCGTCGCCACGCTGCGACCCGCGCGACCTGGCCCACCTGCTGGAACACGCCGGCGCGCTGGTCACGGTGGTGCGGACGCTTGGCGAGGCCGCCCGCCTCGCCCGCGGCGGGGGACGGTGCGTGATCCTGCGCTCCCCGCCCCCCGACCCCAACGGCGAGGATGCGGCGGTGGAGGCGCTCCCCGAGGCGTGCCAGCTGGCGATCCTGATGGGGGAGCATCCGCAGCTGCGGCTGGTGGGGCCGACGCTCGTGACGCTGGCGCTGGACTTCCTGCGCGCGGACCGCCTCGTGGAGGCGGTGGCGGTGGCCGCCGGGCGTGCCAGCCCGGGCCCCGCCCCGCGGGGGCCGGAGGAGAGCGTCCGCTTCCCCACCCTGCGCCCCCTCACCCGCGACGAGGCCTTCGCGCTGGGGCGCCTGGTGCTGGTGGCCGAGGACGACGCCATCAACCAGAAGGTGATCCGGCGGCAGCTGGAGCTGCTGGGGTTCCACGGCGACGTGGCCGGCAACGGCGAGGAGGCGCTGCGGATGTGGCAGGGGGGGCGCTACGCCCTGCTCCTCACCGACCTGCACATGCCCGCCATGGACGGCTACGCGCTGGCGGGCGCCATTCGCGCGCAGGAGCCCCCGGGAACGCGCCTCCCCATCGTGGCCCTCACCGCCAACGCCCTGCGCGGCGAGGCCGACCACGCCAGCGCCGCGGGGATGGACGCCTTCCTCACCAAGCCCGTCCCGCTGGAGCGGCTCAAGGACACGCTGGAGCAGTGGATCCCCGGCGCGCGTGAGCTCGCCGCCCGCGCGCAGGCGCACACGCCTTGGGGCGGCACCCCGGTCGTGGCGGAAACCCCCCTGGACGTGACCGTGCTGCGGCAGCTCATCGGCACCGACCCGACGGTGGAACGGGAGTTCCTGCTGGAGTTCCGCGACACCGCCGTCCGGCAGGCCGAGGAGATCCGCGAGGCCGTCCGGCACGGTGACCTGGGGCGCGTGAGCCAGGTGGCCCACAAGCTCAAGTCCACCGCCCGCTCCGTGGGCGCCTTGCCCTTCGGGGAGCTGTGCGCCGATCTTGAGCGGGTGGCCAAGATGGCGGACGCGCAGGGGGTGTTCGTGCGCCTCCTCCGCTTCGACGACCAGCTCGCTCGGCTGCTGGGGGCCGTGGACGCCGCCACCACCCCATCCCCCGCGCCACCCGCCCCGTGAAGATCCTCCTCATCGACGACGAGCCGTTCACCCTGCGGCTGCTCACGCACCAGCTGAAGGGGCTGGGGCACGAGGACGTGACGGGGTGCGAGGACGCGCGCGAGGCGCTCGCCCGCGTGGAAGGGGCCCCGGGGACCATCGACCTCATCCTCCTCGACCTGCAGATGCCGGGGATCGACGGCATCGAGTTCATCCGCCACCTGGCCCGGCTGCGCTTCACCGGCGGCGTGATCCTCATCAGCGGCGAGGACGAGCGCATCCTGCAGACCGCGCACCGCCTGGCGCAAGCGCACCAGCTGCGCGTGCTGGGGGCCGTCCACAAGCCGGTCCCGCCGGAGCGGCTCCGCGCCCTGCTGGCGGGCGTCGGCGCCGGTACGGCCGCCGCGCGCCGGGCGGCCAAGCACTACAGGATCGACGAGCTGCGCGAGGCCGTGGCCGCCAGCCAGTTCATCAACTGGTACCAGCCCAAGGTGTCGCTGCGCACGGGCGCCGTGGTGGGGGTGGAGACGCTGGTGCGCTGGCAGCACCCGGTGGACGGGCTGGTGTTCCCCGACGCCTTCATCGCCCTCGCCGAGGAGGGGGGGATGGTGGACGCCCTCACGCGCCCCACGCTGCAGCGCGCGCTGGCGCAGGCGCGCGCCTGGCGCGACCGGGGGATGGCGCTGCACGTGGGCGTCAACGTCTCCATGGACGACCTCGCCGACCTCGACTTCCCCGACTTCGTCGCGGGCGCGGTGGCCGCCGCCGGGGTTCCCGTGGAGAGCCTCCTGCTCGAAGTCACCGAGAGCCGGCTCATGAAGAATGCGCTGGCCTCGCTGGACATCCTCACGCGCCTGCGCCTCAAGCACATCGACCTCTCCATCGACGACTTCGGGACGGGGCATTCGTCGCTCGCGCAGCTCCGCGACATCCCCTTCGACGAGCTCAAGATCGACCGC
>JAGWYS010000166.1 GCA_018969225.1 Gemmatimonadota bacterium
TCGCGCACCACCAACCAGTTCATCAACTCGGCCACCGCCGGGTGGCGCCCCACCAGCTGGCTCTCCACGCGCGGCACCGTGGGGCTCGACTGGATGGCGTATGACAACGAGGCGCGCATCGCCAACGGCCAGGGGTGCGTGGCCTGCGGCATCGAGCGGCAGGGGACGCGCACCATCGACAAGTGGGTGAACGCCCGCTACACGGTGGACCTCAATGCCACCTCAACGTTCAACCTCCCCTGGAACATCAACTCCAAGACCGCGGTGGGGGTGCAGTGGAACCGCGACCGCCTGAACGGGTCGCTGAGCACGTCGCAGATCCTCCCGCCGGGGGGCTCCACCATCGATGCGGGCGCCCAGAAGACCTCCGGCGAGGCCACCGTCGAGACCAAGTCGCTGGGGCTGTACGTGGAGGAGACGCTGGGGTGGAAGGACAAGGTGTACGTGACCGGCGCCCTGCGGCAGGACCGCAATTCGGCGTTCGGCACGAACTTCGGCACGATCCTCTACCCCAAGGGCACCGTGTCGTGGGTGGCCATGGAGAACCAGAACGCCCGGTGGATCAACCAGCTGCGCCCGCGCGTCGCCTTCGGACAGTCGGGGCAGCAGCCCACCGCCACGGCGGCCATCACCTTCCTGTCGCCGGCGACCAGCACGGTCTTCGGCGCCGGCGATCGCCCGGCGGTCACCTTCGGCGCCCTGGGGAACAACAGCATCAAGCCTGAGCGCTCCTCGGAGACCGAGCTGGGCTTCGACCTGACCGGGTGGCGCAACCGCGTGTCGGTGCAGGCCACCTACTACTCCAAGACCACCACCGACGCGCTCGTCAACCGCCCGCTCCCCGGCTCGCTCGGCGCCGGCGCGTCGCGCATCGAGAACGTGGGCGTGGTCACCAACAAGGGCGCCGAGCTGTCGCTCAACATCCGCGCCGTGGACAGTGACAAGGTCCGCTGGGACGTGGGGATCGAGGCGTCGGAGAACAACAACAAGCTGGTGTCGCTGGCGGAGGGGATCCCGCCGCTCACGGGCTTCGGCTTCCAGAACCGCCCGGGGTACCCGCTGTTCGGGCTCTGGTGGCCCAAGCTGGTGAGCTACGCCGACGCGAACAACAACCAGACGATCGAGCCCAGCGAAGTGGTGGTCACCGACACCGCCGTCTTCATCGGCGCCACCATCCCGGTGCGGTCGATCAGCCTGTCCAACTCGTTCGGCCTCTTCGGCGACAAGGTGCGGATCAGCGGGCTGCTGGACTACCGCGCCGGCTTCGTGTCGCACAACGTGAACGGGCTGTTCCAGTGCGCCTTCCGGCAGAACTGCGCGGCGCTGCACGTGAAGGGGTACGACCTGCTGGAGCAGGCCAAGGCCGTGGCGGGGCCGCGCGCCTTCGGCGCCTACGGCGAGCAGGCGGACTTCCTCCGCTTCCGCGAGTTCTCCCTGCAGTACACGCTGCCGGGGTCGGTGGCGCGCGCGCTCCGCGCCGCCTCCGCCAACGCGCAGTTCACCGGCCGCAACCTGTGGACGTGGACCAAGGAGTTCACCTCCTGGGACCCGGAGAACAACACGCAGGGCTCGGACGGCCCGAACTACAACTTCGTGCAGCAGGCCCAGCCGCGGCAGTTCTTCCTCCGCCTCAACCTCACCTTCTAGGAGACCGATCGTGTCCTCGACGCATTCCGTCCGGGCGACGCGCCGCACCATCGGTCGCGTTGCGCCCCTCCTCCTCGCCGCCTCGCTGGCGGGGTGCTCCACCGACGGCCTCTTGACGGCCGCCCGCCCCGACCAGATCGACCCGGCGGAGCTGTCCTCCAACCTGCAGGGCGCGGGCGCCCTGCACGCCGGCGCCATTGGCGACTTCACGGTCGCGCTGAGCGGCGGCACCGGCGGCGGCGCCGGCTTGGGCCAGATCATCGCCAGCGGGTACCTGTCCGACGAGTTCATGTTCGGGGCCACCCCCCCCGAACTGCGCGAAATGGATGCGCGCGCGGTGCGCGAGGCGAACAACGCCTGGCTCCCCGTGTACATCGACCTGCACCGCGCCCGGGAGTCCGCCGAGCGGGCGATCACCGCCTTCAAGGCGGTGGCGCCCTCCGACGGCCGCGTGGGCGAGCTGCTGGCGCTGCAGGCGGCGCTGATCACCATCCAGGGGGAGAACTACTGCTCGGGGGCCCCCCTCAGCACCACGCAGCCGGAGCTCACCTACGGCGAGCCGCTCACCACGGCGGCCACCTTCGCGCTGGCGGTCACCAAGGCCGATGCGGCCATCGCCGGCGCCGGGAGCAACACCAGCGCCCGGAACCTCGCGGCGGTCATCAAGGGGCGGGCGCTCCTCAACGCCGGACAGTACGCCGCCGCGGCCACCGCGGTGGCGTCGGTGCCCACCAGCTTCGAGTACCGCGTGTCGCACGGGCTGGCCACCGCCCGCCAGCAGAGCATCGTCTGGTCGTACATGTACAACACCCAGGGGCTGCTGGTGGCCAACCGCGAGGGGACGAACGGCCTCGATTTCGCCACGGCCGGGGACCCGCGTCTGCCGATCGAGGGGGATGGCCGTCCCTCCTCCTTCGACAACGTGACCCCGCGCTACTTCGTGCGGCTGTACAACACGCAGAACCACACGGTGCTGGTGGCCGGCGGCGTGGAGGCGCGCCTCATCGAGGCCGAGGCCGCGCTGCAGGCCTCCAACCTGCCGCTGTGGCTCAGCAAGCTGGCGGACGCGCGGGCGCGCTACAACATGCCCGCGGCCGAGGACCCCGGGACGGCCGCCGGGCGCGTGGACCTGATGTTTCGCGAGCGCGCCTTCTCGATGTTCGGCACGTCGCACCGCGTGGGCGACCTGCGCCGCCTGACGCGGCAGTACGGGCGCGGGCGCGAGACGGTGTGGCCCACCGGCGCGTACCACAAGGACAACCTCAACCGGGGCACCGACGCGAACATCATCGTCCCCATCTCCGAGAAGAACAACCCCAAGTTCACCGGGTGCATCGACCGGAACCCGTGAGCGCGGGGTGAAGCTGGAGTGAAGGTCGGATACGCCGAGGGGGCGCCGCAGTCGCGGCGCCCCCTCGGTGCATCCGGACCCCTCGGCGGGCGGGGGATGACGCCCCCCCCGCCGCACGCCGGCGCTACCGCCGCGGCGCCGACCCCTCCGGGCGGATGGGCACCGTCCCGTCGCGCAGCACGTCGGGGGCCGCCCAGTACGGCGTGCCGTAGGGGCGCTGCCGCGGCCACAGCTCGTCCAGCGTGTCGTCGTCGTACACCACGCCCCCCTTCACCACCCAGCGGATGGCGGTGGTGTGGCGGATGTCCTCCAGCGGGTTGCGGTCCAGCACCATGAAGTCGGCCAGCTTCCCAACGGCCAGCGACCCCAGGTCGCGCTCGCGGCCGATGAAGCGCGCCCCGTGCAGCGACGCGATCTCCAGCGCCCCCATGGGCCCCAGCGCGCGTGCCGCCATCCACACCTCCCAGTGCGACCCCAGCCCGTTGTGCTGGCCGTGCGCCCCGATCGCCCCGAAGCCGCCGGCGGCGATGATGTCCGCCAGCCCCTGCGCGATGAGCGGGAAGGAATAGTCGGTGGCCGGGCGCGTCATGCGCCGCCGCCCCTGCGGGACGAACTGCCGCCACGGGACGAAGCGCCGCGTCTTGGGGTCCTTCCACGTCTCCTGCTCGTCGTAGAAGTACTCCTCGTTCCACGGCCCCGCCCCGCCCACCATGAAGGTGGGGGAGTAGGTGGCGTTGGCCATTCCCAGGAAAGTGGTGAGGTCGGCGTACAGCGGCGCGTACGACAGCGGGTGCTCGAAGCCCGTGTGGCCATCCATCACCATCCCCAGCACGTACTCCAGCGCGTCGTTCTCGGAGGTCACGTTGATCCCCACCGCGCGCGCCGCTTCGGTCACCCACTGCCGCTGGTCACGCCGCGGTTGCAGGTACTGCTTGAGCGATGTCGCCCCCCACCCCTGGAGCTTGCGGATGCCGTTCTCCGCCACGGTCGGGCTGGTGAAGTCCTCCTGCCGCGAGCCGTCGCCGGCGTACAGCGGGTCGCCGGTGGTGAAGACGCGCGGCCCCACCACCAGCCCCGCCTCCACCATTTCGCCGGTGGGGAAGAGGTTCTGCGACCACATGGACGGGTCCATGGTGGTGGTGACGCCGTAGGCGAGGAAGGGCGCCCCCTCGAAGTTCTGCTGGGGGATGATCCCACGGTGCTCGCGGTAGTTGTGCGAGTGGACGTCGATGAACCCCGGGACGATGGTGGTGCCCTTGGCGTTGAACACGCGCGCCCCCGCCGGGATCCGGCAGGCGCCCACGCAGGCGATGCGGTTCCCCGTGACCACCAGCGTTCCCGTGCGCACCGCGCGGCGCTCGAGGGTGACCAGGCGGGCGTTGGTGAAGGCCACCGTGCCGGCGGGGATGTCGCGCGGCACGCGCAGCGCGATGGTGGCGGTGTCGGCGGCGCGCGTGGCGACGTTGTACGCGTACGCGCGGGTGCCGCTGCCGTAGTCCAGCACCGCGGCCGAGCGCCACGTGGGGAACAGCCCGCCCTGGGTGGTGAGGCGCGTGGCGGGGACGGCGGGGCGGTTGCGGTCCAGCCGGAGCGGCGAGCCCGCCAGCGCCTGCAGGGGGAAGGGGGCGAGCCAGACGTTGTCCGACTCCTGGAAGGCCACCCACCTGCCATCCGGCGACACCGTGATCTCGTCGGCGAAGGGGAACACCAGGTGCTCGCGCCGGTCGCTCCCGTCCGGGCGCACCGACACGAAGCGCGTCTCGAGGCCGGTGGCCCCGCTCAGCAGGTGCGGGAAGAAGATGCGCCCCTCGGGGCCGTAGTCGGGGCGGACGATCTGGTTGCGGATGGCGTTGAAGGCGCTGGTGCCGGCGCCATCCATGTTGATGGCCACGCGCGTCACGGGGATCGCCTCGCCCCCCGCGGCGGGGACGCGCACGATGTCCCAGTAGTGGTTCCAGATGAGCCCGCGCCCCTGCCGCGAGGCGCCCGCGCCGCGCGCCAGCACCAGCTCGGCGCCGTCCGCGCGCCAACGCGGGTGCACGTACTCCCCCGCCGCGCGCGTGAGGCGCCGCGGGCTCCCGCCGGCGGCCGGCACCGTCCACAGGTGCCCGCTCACCGAGTCCTCCCAGCTGGTGAACGCCAGCTGCTGCCCGTCGGGGGACCAGGCGGGAGCGTACTCAAACGGACCGAAGTCCGCGGGCGTGACGCGACGCGGCGTGCCGGCCGGCAGGTCCATCACCCACACGCGCCCCACGGCCTGGAAGGCCAGCCGTTTCCCATCGGGGGAGCGGGTGGCCCAGCGGGTGAACCGCGAGAGGAAGGTGGCGCCGGTGTCGGTCCCCTGCGTGTTGGCCTGCTGCGAGATGGTGCGCTGCACCCGCGCCGTGAAGGGGATCGTGGCCACCGCGCCGCTGGCCACGTCCAGCCGGCGCAGCTTCCCCCCCTGCGCGATCACGATGGTGCGGCTGTCGGCGCTCCACGCGTACCCCGGGAAGGGGCGCATGGTCTTGAAGGTCTCGTACAGGTCCTGCTCCACCGGGTCCATGGCCAGGCGCTCGAGCCCCGTCTCCAGGTTGCGGAGCCAGAGCGCGGTGCGCGGGCCGAAGGCGTGCCCCTTCCAGCTGAAGGTGCCGTCGGGGATGCGGCGCACGAAGGCCAGCCACTTGCCGTCGGGGGACACCTCGGGGGCGCCCATGCCGCCGCTAGCCCCCTGGATCTGCTGCGACTGCTCGCCAAAGGAGAGGGCGGCCACCTCTCCCGACTGCAGGTCGAGGCGGCGCACCTGCACGTCACCCCCCAGGAAGTCGGCGCGCCCGGCGTACGCCGCCGTCCCGTGCTCGTCCTCGTCATCGGCATTCCCACCGACCGACCCGCCGGAGGCCGCGCCCTGCCCGCTGGCGGCGAAGTACAGGAAGCGCCCGTCGCGCGAGGGGGATGGCCATCCGGCGTTCTGCTTGCGCCCGTCCAGGAGCTGGATGCCGGCGCCGCCGTCCTTGTGGTACATCCACACCCCCCGCGACGGCGGGGCGCCACCTCCGCCCAACTGGGAGCGCTCCACGATGACGTATTGCCCGTCGGCGCTCCACGCCGGCACCGCCGCCCGCACCATGGGATCGGTGAACACGGCGCGCGGGTTGCCGCCGTCGGCGTCCATGAGCCACAGGTTGTACTGTCCGCGCCGATCCGTGATGAAGGCGATGGTGCGGCCGTCGGGGGAGATGCGCGGGTGCGTGTTGATGGCGATCCCCGAGTTCTGGGTGAGCGCCACCGCCTCGCCGCCCTGGCTGGGCATGCGGTACACGTGCCCGAGGAGGTCGAAGACGAGCCAGCGGCCGTCGGGGGCGAGGTCCACCGACATCCAGGTCCCCTCGGTGGCCGTGAAGGCGATCTCGCGCGTGACGCCGCGCGGCTTGGTGACATCCCACGCGGCGGGCGCCGCGGGTTGCCCCGGCAGGGGGCGTGCGGGGGGGAGGCTGGCCACCAGGGCCAACGCCAGCGCGCCGGCCAGGTGGCCGGCGCGCGCAGGGTGACGGAGGGTCATGGGGATCGGGGGCCGGGGGTCAGTTGCGGCGCAGGACGTTGTTCCCGTAACCGCTGTCGAGCCGCACCGCCACCACCTTCCCCCCCTCCTCCCGGAACAGGAGCTGCATGTTGCCGTCGGTGAAGGTGCCGCCCCCCAGGTAGGTGAGCGGCCGCGACGCGCCGCGCATGGTGGCGGTCACGGCACCGTTGGCCACCGCGATGGTGAGCTCGGCCGGGGCGCCACGTCCGCGCCCGGTGTAGCGCCCGGCAAAGCGCGCCGCGTCGCCGTCCATCGGCTTCGCCGCCACAGGGCGGCTCCCTAGGACCGCCTCGGCGATCTTGGTCGCCGCCTCGGCCGGCGCCGCCGGCGAGGCGCTGTTGAACAGCACCACCACCGACAGCGACTCCGCCGGGAAGTACAGGTTGTGCGTGGTCCAGCCGTTGATGCCGCCGCCGTGGTGCAGCGCCGGGCGCCCCAGCACGGGGGTGAGCCCCAGCCCCTTGGCGTACCCGATGCGCGCGCCGTCGCGCAGGGTGTCGGCGGTGATCATCGCGCGGTACGACGCCTCGGACAGGAGGCGGCGCGAGCGGTGCAGCGCCTCGTTCCAGCGCACCAGGTCCAGCGCCGTGGAGCAGAGCGACCCCGCGGCGTAGGGCCACTGGTGGCTGAGGGGGCGCTTCTGGATGAGCGCCTTGCCGTCCCAGTCGTACCCCGAGGTCTTGCCGGGGCGCACCGCCGACTCGCTGCAGTAGTGCGCGTGGCGCATGCCGGCGGGACGCATGAGCTTCTCCTCCACGTACTGGGCGTACGGCATCCCCGCCACCTTCTCGATCACCAGCCCGGCCAGGAAGAACGCCGAGTTGTTGTAGATCTGCTCCTCGCCGGGCTCGAAGTCGTAGCCGGCGCGCTCCACCACCCGCAGCAGCGTGTCGCGGGGCAGGGTGAGCGGGAGGATGAAGCGCGCCTCGGGGATCTCCGTGTAGCTGCGGATCCCCGAGGTGTGGTCGAGGAGGCGGCGCAGCGGGATGCGGCGCCCGTTGGTGTTGAACTGCGGGACCCACGTGCTGATGTCGTCATCCAGCGACAGGCGCCCCTGCTCGACCAGCTGCATGATGGCTGCGCCGGTGAACTGCTTGGTGACCGAGCCGATCTCGTAGATGGCGTTGGGCGGCGTGGGGACGCCCAGCTCCAGGTTGGCCTTGCCGTACGCCTTCACGGCGATGGTGTCGCTCCCGCGCACCACGGCAATGGAGGCGCCGGCGAGCGTGCCGGCGTCGATGGGGGCCTGCACGATGGCGTCGATCCGCGCGCGCAGCGCGGTGCGGTCGGTCACCTGCGCCCGCGCGGCGGGCACCGCGAGGGGAAGGCACGCGAGGGAGGCGAACAGGGGGCGCAACGCACGGCGCATGGGGACTCCGGTCGGTGACGGGTCGACGGAGACGGGGACCACCCACGCGTCTCCGAGGGGCTGACCGGCGATAATCTACCGGTCCCGCATACGTCTGCTGCCGCGTTCGCTGCCACGTTCGCGCACATGGAGCGCCTCACACGGGGGGAAGCTCAAGGGAAAGGTGGTACTGTGGGGGGCGCCCCCGCCGGACCAGAGCACCTGCTACTACGAGCCGCTGGACTACATGCGCATGGAGGACCCGCCGCGCGCGCGCCGCTTCACCCCGGAGATGCTGGACGCCCTTAAGGTGCGCCCCGACTTCCTCTGGTCGCCGCAGCAGGTGCGGCTGGACCGCCGCAAGGCGACGACTCCTTGGGATACAACACCCTCGCCGAGCTGCCGGGGAGCGACAAGGCCGACGAGGTGGTGATGTTCGGCGGGCACCTGGGACCAGTCACACCCCACGATGCAGCCGATCTTCGAGCTGTTGTTCGCGCCGCTGCGGCCGCTGGGAGTGCTCAAGGTGGCCAAGGGGAACGTGGGGGGGAACGAGCACCAGGACTTCGACGACGTGGGGATCCCGGGGTTCACCTTCCTGCAGGACCCGCTGGAGTACCTCATCCGCACGCACCACTCCA
>JAGWYS010000167.1 GCA_018969225.1 Gemmatimonadota bacterium
CCCCCGCCATACCCCGGGAACACCACGCCGGGGTCCGCCCCCCCCAGATGGCGCGTCACCACCTCGCTGAACACCGCGCGGAAATCCGTGGTCAGCGCCAGGTCGCGCCCCTCGTGCAGCTGCTCGGGCGCCAGCCCCGGCCACCGCCCCAGCACCTGTCGCGACGCCCCCAGCGCCCCGCCAATCACGAACATCGCCCCCGCGTGCCCGTGGTCGGTCCCGCCGGTGCCGTTCTGCCGCACCGTGCGCCCGAACTCGCTGCACGTGACAATCACCACATCCGCCATCCGGTCCCCCAGATCGGCCACCAGCGCCGCAATGGAGGCCGAGAAGTCCGCCAGCCGGTTGGCCAGCGGCCCCTGCGCGCCCCCCTGGTTCACGTGGGTGTCCCACCCGCCCACGTCGGCAAACGCCACTTCCAGCCCCACCCCGGCCTTGATCAGCTGCGCGATCTGCAGCAGCCGCCGCCCGAACTCCGACCGGGGATACTCCACCCCGGCCGCCGGCTGGTACTGCTGCGGGTTGGCGGCGCGCAGCACCCGCAGCGCCTCGAACATCTCGGTGCCGCTCCCGTGCACCACATCCGCGCTCCCGGTGCGATACAGCGCCTCCAGCCGCCGCTCGGCGTCGCTCCCCGTGCTGCGAATGGAGAACGCGTCAATCGACGTCATCGCCACCACCGGCGCCCGCCCCCCCAGGATGCGCGACGTCTGCGCGGTCATGGACACGGCGCGGAACGGCGGGACGGGGGCGCCCGGCGCGCACGCCTCGCACGTCCCCTGCACCGCCAGGTGGCGGTTGAGCCACCCGTCCGGCGTCCCCTTCCGGTCGGGGGTGCCGGTTTCCAGGTAGTCCTGCGCGTCAAAGTGCGAGCGCGTGGCGCTGGGGCTCCCCACCGCGTGCACCGGCAGCATGAGCCCGCGCTCCCACAAGGGCATGAACGGGGACAGCGACGGGTGCAGCCCGAAGAAGCCGTCCAGGTCGATCGCCCCGAGCGCCCCGTTGGCGCGGGCAGGGGCGCCGATGGCCAGCTGCGGGCGCGCCGCCGCGTACGCGGCGTCGCCAAACGGGACCACCATGCTCAGCGCGTCGGCCGCGCCGCGTTGGAACAGCACGATGAGCGTCTTCCCGCGCGCCGCGCGCGGCAGCTCCATGGCCAGCGCCGTGCGGCGCAGGAAGCGGGGCGACAGCCCCAGCGTGAGCAGCGACAACGCGCCGCCCTTGAGGAAGACGCGACGGTTCATGCGATCGGCCTCCGATCCGCGGACAGGGGGAACACGGGCACGGCGCGCCTCATCGCCGCTGGAACTCGGGGGCGCCCAGTGCCAGCCCCACCACTTGGGCAAAACCGCGCGCCGGTGGAAGCGGTCGCGCCGCCACGGGCTCGGCGCCCATCCCGGTTCCCATCCCCGCCGAATCGGCGGCCCCCTGCCGCGCCAGCAGCGGGTTGGTGCCGCTCAGCAGCACCTGCCGCGTGTCGGCGGACACGTCGCCCCCCAGCAGCTCGCGGATCACCCCCTCCACCTGCTGCTCACGTGGCAGCCGCGCCAGCGCCCGCGCCGGTGGCCAGTCAGCCAGCGTCACCCCCGGCACGCGCCCCGCCCCCATCGCCACACCGAAGTTGATGCGGTTCAGGATGGCGCCGGTGTTCATCCACGCGTCCCCCGTCTCGGGGTAGCCGTTGGGCGCCTGGTGCCCGAACGGCGCCTGCCCCAGCCGCCCCAGCAGCTGCGCGGTGCGCGGCGTGGAGTCGGGCGCGGCGCCCATGGCCCGCAGCGCGCTGGTCACCAGCTCGAAGGGGTTCTTCACCTTGGCGCGGTAGGCGGCGGTGCTGAAGAACTCGGGGCTCGTGACGATGGTGCGCACCACGGCGCGGATGTCGCCGTCGGTGCGCGTGAAGGTGGCCGCGGCGCGCTCCACCAGCGCGGCCGGCGGCGTGTCGCTCACGAAGCGGCGCGCCAGCTTGGTGGCGAGGAACCGCGCCGTGCTGGGGTGCCGCGCCAGCAGGTCCAGCACCGCCTCCCCCTCCTCCTGCCCGCGCCCGGCCGGAAAGCGCGTCCCCAGGATGACCTTCTCCCCGGCGTCGTGCAGCTGCGGGCGGAACACGAACGCGCCCCCCTGTGCGCCGCGCTCCAGCGTCCACCCGGTGAGCGCACGCGCCACCTCGATCACGTCCTGCTGCGTGTAGCCGCCGTCCACCCCCAGCGTGTGCAGCTCCAGCAGCTCGCGCGCGTAGTTCTCGTTCACGCCGCGCCGGCGCGCCGCCAGCTGCGCCAGTTGGGGGTTCTGCTGCGCCGCCTGCGCCAGCATGGCCGCGCGCCGCCGCGCCACCCGCGGGTTCACCGGCTGCAGCACGGGGCGCCCGCTGTCGGCCACGCTCTGCCAGTTGTCCAGGTAGGTGAGCATCGCGGGGCTCTTGGCCACCGCCCCCAGCAGCTCGCGAAACCGCCCCATGGCGTGCGGCCGGATGGCCAGCGCGTCGTACTCCGGCAGGAAGTAGCGGGTGCGGTCCTTCCCGCTGAACACGCTGAAGTGGTTCGACCAGAAGTCCACCATTACTTCTGCCAGCTGGCGCTCCGACAGCACCGCGCGCGCCACGCGGCTGCTCCCCAGTTCGCCCACCATGCGGGCCGAGGCGCGCGTCGCCTCGCGCAATCGCACCGAGTCGGCGGGGGCCACCATGCCGCCGCCACGGCGTGCCAGCTGCGCCTGCAACGCCCCCGGCGGGGGGAACTCGGTCATCAGCTCGCCACCACTCCTGTCCAGCGTGGTGTACGCCGCCAGGAAGGCGGTGACCGCCGAGTCGGCGATGGTCTCGGGACGCAGCTGGCGCTCGATCCAGGCGTCCACCCCCATCGCCCGCACCGCCTCCACCTCGCCAGGGCGGGCCCCAAACGCGAGACGGTTGAGCACATGGTGCACCTGCTGGTCCGCCGTCTGCTCGCGGGGGGCAGCAGGGGCACGCTGGGCAGCCGCAGGAAGCGCCAGCGCGGCACTCAACAGCACCAGCGCCAACGGCCTGGGGGAAATGAGGGAACGCATGATGGTGTCGAGGTGGGATAGACCCGGGACGGGAGGGCCAGGAGGCCAAGTCCGAGGCTTCACACCGTGGACGATACCCGTGAAGCTGCGTTAAGCGCCCGCCTCCTCTCCCGCCACGCGGATCACCGGCACCAGCAGCTGGATCCACCCGGTGGCCAGCAGGTACGCCGACGCCGACAGCGCGAACATCGGCCAATACCCCACCCCGCTGGTCAGCGACCAGCCGGTGAGTTCGATCATCCCCATCCCCGCCAGATTCCCGCACACCGCCCCCACCGCCACCACGGTGGCCACCCGCGACACCGGCACCACGTCGGCCGCAAAGCCGAACAGGTTGGTGGAGAACCCCTGGTGCGCAAACAGCGCCAGGCCGATGAGCAGCGCGGCTCCCCACGGGCTCTGCGCCTGCAGCGCCAGCGGAACTGGCAGGATGAGGCATCCGTACGCCAGCATCGACCCCTTGCGCGCCCGGTTCAGCGACACGCCGCGCGCCAGCAGCCGCGGGAAGAGCGCCCCGCTGCTGGCCGCCCCCAACGCCGCCATGGCGTAGATGAGCGCGATGGGCGCCCCCAGCTTCCCCTGCGCGAGCCCGAACGTCCGCGCAAAGAGATCCGGCGTCCAGAACAGCAGGAACCACCACACCATGTCGGTGAACCCCTTGGCCCCGGCAATCGCCCAGGTGCGGCGGTCCCCCAGCACCGCGCGCCACGGAATCGCCGAGTCCGGCGTGGCGCCCGCGTCAGCCACCACCGGGGTGTCCTGGTCCAGCCACCGCGTGGCCGGCCACCACGCCAGCAGCCACACGAACCCCAGCGCCCCCGTCACCACGAACGCCGCGCGCCACCCGAACGCCACGGCCAGGGGCGGGATGAGCAGCGGCGTGAGGATCGCCCCGATGTTGGGCGCCGTGTTGATGAGCCCCAGCCCCATCGACCGCTCGGCCAGCGGCAGGTGCCGCGCCGCCGCCTTCACCGCCGCCGGCGTGTTCACCGACTCCGCCGCCGCCAGCGCCACCCGCGCCCCCACGAACTGCGCGATGCTCCCCGCCAGCGCGTGGGCGATCCCCGCCAGGCTCCACGCCGCCACGGCGGTGCCGTAGGCCCGCCGCACCCCGAACCGGTCCACCAGCCACCCCGACAGCAGCAGCGCCGCAGCCGTGGTGAACTGGAACGCCGACCCCAAGTGCGCAAACGCCACGTCGTCCCACCCGAACGTCGCCACCAGCGTGGGCTTGAGGAGCGCCAGCACCTGCCGGTCCACGTAGTTGAGCGCCGTCCCCACGAAGAGGAGCGCCACCAGCAGCCGGCGGCGAGGGAGCGGGGCGGAGGGAGGGGTCACGCCGTCACCGGTCGTTCTTGAGCTCCACCACGATCACCTCGATCACCTTCCCGCTGTTGTTCACGTCGGCGTGCGTGGTGTTGGGCGGATCCTTGTCCAGCCAGTACGCCTTCCCCGCCTGCCAGTGGTACTGGTCGATCCGCTTCCCCGTCGGGTCCACCACGTCCAGCACGCCGTCGGTGAGCGCCACCAGCGCGCGCCCGTGCTCGTGCCGGTGCTGCGTGAGCGGCTGGTTGGGGTAAATGATGGACTTCCACGCCTTGAGCTCCCCGTTCTCGAACTGCGGCTCGCGGCGCGTGGCCGCCTGCTGCTGCGCCCACATGGCGCCCGCGCCGGCGGCAAACGCCGCCACCGCCACCGCCGCCGTCACCCGCCAGCTGCTCCGTCCCGTCATGTCGTGGCTCCCAGGTTGAAGGACTGTGCGGGGAAATGACGCGCCGGGGGGGCCGCTGTCCAGCGGATGCTCTGGCGGGGGGGGGCAGGCAGGCTACCTTCTGCCAGCGTCACGGCGAATTCCTTCCAAATCCGGAGGTCCCATGCCTCGCCCAATGGCAGTGCACGTAATGCGGCTCCTAATGGTGGCGCTGACGGCCCTGTGCCCAGTGGTGCTGTCGGGGCAGGCCCAAGTGCTGCGTCCGTTGGACAGCGTGCGCGTCCGGGAGCGGGACAACATGGCTCGTGCGCTGGTTGCTTCCGACGGGGGACTGCCGGTAGGGCCTTGGTGTGGGCCGGTCAGGGTCACACGGGTTGGCGAGATGCCTGCTTGACGGGTATGCACGGGCGCCGTAGCGTCCGCGCATGGACTATCGGGATCGCATCACGGTTGAACCCGGCAAGCGTGGCGGCAAGCCCTGCATACGGGGCATGCGCATCACGGTGTATGACGTGCTGGACTATCTGGCGGGGGGGATGTCCGAGGATGACATTCTGGCGGACTTCCCCGACTTGGAACGGGAGGACATCCGGGCGGTGTTGGCGTTCGCCGCCGACCGCGAACGGCGGCTGGTGGCGGACCCCGCCGCGTAGGCGGTGTCGGTGGCTGCGCTGCTCTTCGACAACAACCTCAGCCCTCGCCTGCCGCGGGCGCTCTGGTCCGAGTACCCGGAGAGCCGGCATGTGCGCGATGTGGGGTTGGCCAAGGCCGACGACCGACTCGTGTGGGATTTTGCCCGGTCGAACGGGTTGGCCATTGTCACCAAGGATGATGATTTCCGCCAGCTCGCATTCGTTCTGGGACCCCCACCCAAGGTGATCTGGGTGAAGCTGGGGAACTGCGCAACGAATGACATCATCGCGCTGCTGCAGAGCTGCCGTGCGGCCATTGCCTCGTTTCTCGGCGATGAGGCCGCGGCGTTGCTCGTGGTGGGACCCCGTCCAGCCACGGGACGACGCGACGTCACCCACGGCTGACGCACCCCTCAGTACGCCACCGGCACCGGGTCCAGCGTCCGCCACAGGTACCACGTGGCCACGCTCCGCCACGGCCGCAGCCCCTCGCCAATGGCCGTTGCCTCCGCCCGCGTGGCCTTGAGCGTCCGCTCGCGCAGCGCCGCCGCCGGGTCCGCGTGCCAGTGCACCCCCACCGCGCGCAGCAGCCCGATGTCGTCCAGCGGCCACACGTCGGGGCGCAGCAGGTTGAAGATCAGGAACATCTCCGCGGTCCACCGCCCGATCCCGCGCACGTCCACCAGCGCCTCGATCACCGCCTCGTCGTCCATGGCCGCCCACCCCGACGGGTCCAGCGCACCGCTGGTGAAGTGCCCGGCCAGGTCCTTGATGTACTCCCCCTTCCGCTCCGACAACCCGCACCCGCGCAGCGTGGTCATGCGCATGCGCCGCACCCGTTCGGGGACCACCGGCCCCTTGCACGCCGCCTCGAAGCGCGCCCACACGCTGGCTGCCGCCTGCACCGAGATCTGCTGCCCCACGATCGACCGCGCGAGCGTCTGGAACGGGTCCCCCCGCGGCACCAGCACGTCATTTCGCGCCTCGGCGATGATGCGCGCCATCACCGGCGACGCCGCCGCGAGGTCGCGGCGGGCGGCGTTCCAGCCGGGGGGGGCGTGCGGGAGGTCGGGGAGCACGGCGGGATTGGCGGGAGGCGAAGACGGACGGGAGGGCACGGAGGAATCCTAATCGCGCCCGTCTCGCAGCTGCGCCGCCAGCGTGGCCAGCGGAATGGCGGTGACGCCGCCGGGCGTGGGCCACGTCCCCTCGCCGCCGTGCACCACGAACGCGCGCCGAGGCTTGAGCACCGCCATGGCCGCATGCAGGCCGGCGGACACCACCGGCGCACTGCTCCGCTTGATCTCCACGACCATCTCCACCACGCCGCCTCGCTCCAGCACGAGGTCCGCCTCCACCCCGGTGGCCGTGCGGAAGAACAGCGGCTGCCACTCGGGACCCGCCGCGGAGATGAGCTGCTCCACGGCAAACCCCTCCCAGCTGGCCCCCGCCACCGGGTGCGACAGCACGTCGTCCAGTCGCGTCAGTCCCAGCAGCGCGTGCAGCAGGCCACTGTCGCGCAGATACACCTTGGGGGTGCGCACCAGGCGTTTCCCCGTGTTGCCGCTCCACGGCTGCAGGCGCCGCACCAGCAGCAGCTGCTCCAGAAGGTCCACATAGCGTCCCACGGTGGGAGCGCTGAGCTCCAGGCTCCCGGCCAGCCGCGCCTTGTTCAGCGTGGTCCCCTGGGCGTGGGCCAGCATGCGCCACAGGCGGCCAATGGTGGGGGCCGGCAGGCCGGGCGCAAACAGCGGCACGTCCCGCTCCAGGTAGGAGCGCACGAAGTCCTCGCGCCACCGCGCGCTCGCGGCATCGCTGGCGGCCAGCAGGCTCTCCGGAAATCCGCCGCGCACCCAGAGCGACGCGAGATCGCCGTGCCCCGTCCATTCCGGGGCCGTCACCGGCGTCAGCTCCTGGTAGCTGGCGCGGCCGGCCAGCGATTCCCCCGCTTGGTGCTGCAGCTCCAGCGACGCGGACCCCAGCAGCAGGAACTGGCGCGTGCGGTCGCCGGCTCGGCGCCGTTCGTCGATGATGCCGCGCAGCACGGGAAACAGCCCGGGGACTCGGTGCACCTCATCCAGGATCACCAATCGGCCCTGCTGACGTCGCAGGTACGCGTCCGCGTCATCCAGCCGACGCCGGTCCGCCTCCCGCTCCAGATCGAGGTAGAGCGCCTGATCCCCCAGGCGATCGGCCACGTCGCGCGCCAGCGTGGTCTTTCCCACCTGACGGGGCCCCAGCAGGACCACGGCGGGCATGGCCTGCAACCGGTCGATGACGACCTCAAGAAGGTGGCGCGGGAGCATTGCAAATCGTAAATTGAATATCTGTTTTGCACAAGAGTTCCATAAGACGATGCAAAACAGAGAGTTGGCGAGTATCTGTCAGGTGGCGGCTGCCCTCCAATTGGCGGCGCCACAACCCCTTCTTCCGCCCCCATCCCTGTGCCACGCACGCGGCGCTGCCTCCAAACGCTGGGATCCCTGCTCCTCCTGGCCCTGGCCGCCACCCCCGCCGCCGCCCAGACGCGCCCCCTTCGCGTCCTCTTCATCGGCAACAGCTACACCTACTTCAACGACCTCCCGGGGCTCGTGGCCAGCCTGGCACGCGGTGCCCGCCCGTCGCGTGAGGTCCGCACCGAGATGGTCGCCCGCCCCGGCGTCTCCCTGCGCGACCACTGGTTGGACGGCGCCGCGCTGGCCGCCATCCGCCGCACCCGCTGGGACTACGTGGTGCTGCAGGAGCAGAGCATGCTGGGGGTGATGCTGGTCCACGGGCGCCCCACGGTGAACGATCCCGACCTCTTCCGCGAGTTCGGCCGGCGCTTCATCCGGGAGATCACCGCATCGGGCGCCACGCCGGTGCTCTACCTCACCTGGGCGCGCCGCCCCTCCCCCGACACGCAGGACCGCCTCACCCGCGCCTACGCCGCCCTCGCCGCGGAAACGGGCGCGCGCCTGGCCCCCGTGGGGGTGGCGTGGCAGCAGGCGCGCGCGCAGCGCCCCGCGCTGGAGCTCTTCGACCCCGACGGCACGCACCCCTCCCCCGCCGGCTCCTATCTGGCCGCCGCCACCCTGCTGGCCACCATCACCCGCACCCCCGCGCGCGCCCTCCCCGCCACCGCCTCGGGGCGCGTGCTCGCCGATTCC
>JAGWYS010000168.1 GCA_018969225.1 Gemmatimonadota bacterium
GGTCCCGAAGTCGAGCCCGCCACCCACGTCGGTGCGCCAGGTCCCGAAGGCCGGGGCCTCCCAGAACTTCCCCGAGGGAGGGAGCCGCCACCCCCGCCCGGCGTTGGCGAACAGCACCCACCGGCCGTCCGCGCGCAGCCGGTCGAGCACCCATCGCCGGTCGCCCAGCGCCTCCGCGCCGCTCCCCAGGAGGATGCGAAAGTCGCCGGCCAGCTCCCACTGCAGCAGCGCGATCCGTTCGCACTGCGCCGGACGCCCCAGCCGCACATACGCGTCCTCATCGCCGGTGGCGCACGTCCCCACGTCCATGGCGGTGCCGGCGCGGCGCAGGCGGCGGAACGCGTAGCCGGGGAGCGCGTCCAGCCCGCTCACCGACAGCCGACGTTGCGCGGGGAGCGGGTCGCCATGCGCCCACCCGCCGGCGACGGCGCGCAGGTTGAGCTGCACGCCCGGCGCCAGGCGGTTGTAGCGGCGCGCGTCCACGAAGGCGCGCGTGAAGCGCGTGGGGCCGTTGCCCCCTCCGAGCGCCACCTCCGTGAGGGGCGCGCGCCGTCCCAGCGTCCCCGCCCCCCGCTCCACCTCGGCGCGCACGTACCATCCCGAGCGCGGGTCGGCGGGGGAGGTGCGCGTGTCCAGCGTGGCCGCCAGCGACCACAGCGTCATGCGCCCCTCGTCGGCGGCGGGATTCTCGCGCCACCGCCCCGCGCCGCCGCCCAGCGCCCACACCGGGCGCATGCGGCGCAGGGTCCAGCGCTCCTGGCCGACCGCCAGCCGCACGCCGCTGCGCGCCGACGCATGCCAGGTGACCGCGCCCTCCCCCCCGTGCCGACCGTACAGGTCGCGGTAGTCGCGCCCGAAGAGCACGCTGGAAAGTCCCACCTCCTCGGCGCTCAACTGCCACGCCTCCACGGGGGCCACCACGTCGAACAGTGCGCCGTCCACGGACACGCCGCGCCGCTCGCCGCGCCGCAGCGACAGCCGCGCGTCGTGCCCGCGGTTCTCCGCGCGCCACGCCATGCCGTCGCCCGTGCGCAGCACGCCCAGCAGTTCGGTGGCCAGCACCCAATCGCCGAGCCCCAGGCGCACGCGCGGTCCCGCCAGCAGCGGCAGCCCTTCCACGCGGTTGTAGGTGTGCGCCGTGGTCACGAACAGCTGGCGCACCGGCGACACCGTCGCCCGTTCGGCAAGGCCGCGCCGCCATGGGGCGGTCGTGTCTCCCGCCGCAAGCAGCGAGTCCCCCGCCACCCGCACGCGCACCCGCGCGCGCCACGCGCGGAGTTCTCCGGTCACCTCGGGGGGGGCGCCGGAGATGACCCCGCCCCCCAGCACGGTCAGCCGCCCGCGCACCACGCTCCCGGCACGCAGCTCCACGTCGCCGTTGATGACGGTGACGTCACCCAGCACCACCCCCCCGATCCGCAGCGTGCCATCGCGCACCGCGAGCGCGCCGCGCAGGGTGTCCCCCGGCGCCAGCAGCGTGTCCCCCACGATCCGTCGGGTGCCGGGCGCGTTCCACGCCACCAGCGCGGCCGTCACCACCGCTGCAGGCACGGAGCCCACGGCGCCCTGCGGCACCGAGGCACTCGCCGGCGGCTGTGCCCGCAGTGGCACGCCCACCGCCCCCAGCGCCCCCCCCAGCGCCAGCAGCCCCTTCGCCCCCACCGCCATCGTCCTCTCCAACTTCAACGCCAACTTCAACGCCAACTTCAACACCAACTTCATCTCCAACTGCATCGCCAACTTCAACGCCAACTTCAACGCCAACTTCAACACCAACTTCATCTCCAACTGCATCGCCAACGTCATCCCTGCCCGCCCCCAGGGCCGCCCCCCCCTCGCCGTGCACGACGTCATGTCCCCTCCCCGGGTGGCGTGAGTCCCAGCCGGCGCATGCGACGGTACAGGTTGGCGCGATCGGTGTGCAGCCGGCGCGCCGCATCGGTCATGCTCCCCGCTGTCCGCAGCGCCGCCTGCAGCAGCTGGCGCTCGAAGTCGTCCAGGGCGTCGTTCAGCGGCGTGCCCCGCGCCAGCGCGGCCGAGGCCAGCGCGTCGCCGTCGCCCCGGGGGTGGGCCCCCGCCGTGGCCGGGAGCACCTCGGCCACGTCGGCGGCGGTCACCGCCTGCCCCGCGTGGAGGATGGCGATGCGTTCGACGACGTTGGCCAGCTCGCGCACGTTGCCGGGCCAGCGATGGCGGGCCAGCGCGGCCAGCGCGTCGTCACCCCACGCCACCAGCGGCTGGCCGGTGCGCGCATGGTGGCGCGCCGTGAAGTGGCGCACCAGGGCCGGCAGGTCCCCCAGGCGCTCGCGCAGCGGGGGGAGCGTGATCGGGATGACGTTGAGGCGGAAGAACAGGTCCTCGCGAAAGCGTCCTTCCGCCACCGCCTGCGGCAGGTCGTGGTTGGTGGCGGCCAGGATGCGCACGTCCACCGCGATGGGGCCCGCGCCGCCCACGCGCTCGATCTCCCCCGCCTCGAGGGCGCGCAGCAGCTTCGCCTGCGCCTCCAGTCCGAGGTCCCCCACCTCGTCCAGGAACAGCGTGCCGGTGTGGGCCAGCTCGAAGCGCCCCAGCCGGCGCTCGGCGGCGCCGGTGAAGGCGCCGCGCTCATGGCCGAACATCTCGCTCTCCACCAGGTCGCGCGGGATGGCGGCGCAATTGACGCGCACCAGCGGGCGATCGCGGCGGGGGCTGGCGGCGTGGAGCGCCGCCGCCACCAGCTCCTTCCCCGTCCCCGACTCCCCCGTGATGAGGACGCGCGCCTCGGTGGGGCCCACGCGGGCGATGCGCGCCTTCACCTCCAGCAGCGACGGGGCGCCGCCGACGAGGTCCCCGGAGAGCCCCAGGTCCTCGCGCAGCGCGCGGGCCGCCCGGCGCGCCTGCCGCAGCTCGAACGCGGCGCCCAGCGCCAGCGGCACCCCCTCCGGGGTGAGCGGCTTCTCCAGGAAGTTGACGGCCCCCAGCCGCGTGGCGCGTACCGCGTCGGCCAGCGCGGCGCGCCCGCTCATCATCACCACCGGCAGGTCGGGGACCGCGGCGCGCAGCCGTTCCAGCAGCGCCAGCCCGTCCAGGTCGCCGGGCATCATCAGGTCCACCAGCGCCACGTCGGGTTCGTCGGCCTCGGCGGCGGCCAGCGCCGCCGTCCCGGTGGCGGCATCGCGCACCGTCCACCCCTCGGCACGCAGCAGCGCGCCGACCATCCGGCGGATGTTCGGTTCGTCGTCCACGATGAGCACCGAGGGCATGGCGCCGGGTCAGGCGGGGCGTGACGGCGTGGCGGCTCCCTCGCGCGCCTCGAGCAGCCGGGTGAAGTACCGCTGCCCTTCGCTCACGCGCTCCAGCTCCACGGCCACGGTGTCCACGTGCTGCTCCAGCTGCGCCAGCCGCGCCGCCACCGCCGCGTCCAGCTGCTGCTGCGCCTGCCGTCGCTCGACCTTGCGCAGCCAGAAGCGGAGCAGCGGCGCACCCAGCACCAGGACCACCAGCGTGGAGCAGAGGGCGACGGTGATGTCCACGGCGCGCGCGGGGACGAGTTCGTTCCAGGGGACGGTCATGGCCTTCGTCCCCTGGGTCACGCGCAGCGTCCCCTGGTCGAACGCAACCGTGATCTTCTGGCCGTCGGCGCCGTTCAGGACGATGGTGCCGTCATCGGTCACGTCCACGCCACCGAGTGTGCGGGGCGCCGGGGGTGCGGGGGGCGTGGGCGGTTGGGGAGGGGTGGGGACGCCCCCCTCCTGCCAGCCCGCCTTGGCCCCGGCCACGGCATCACTGAGGTTCGCCTTGAACGACTGGTACGGGGAGCGCCCGGTGGCGGCTGCCGGCTGGTCGGATTGGCGGCTGATGGAGCGGGTCATCGGGCGGGGTCCTCGCGGGGGCCAACGGGGAGGCGGAGCGTGACGGTGGTGCCGGCGCCCGGCGTGCTGGCGGCGGTGATGGTGCCGCCGTGCGCCTGGACGGTTTGCCGGGCGATGGCGAGCCCCAGCCCCGTCCCGCCGGGCTTGGTGGTGACGTACGGATCGAAGAGGCGCGCGGTGACAGCGGCCGGGATGCCGGGGCCGGCGTCGTGGATGGCGAGGGTGACGACGTCGCCCAGGGCGGGGTCAGGGGACGGGGCGAGGCGCACGGTGATGGCGCCGGTCCCCTGGCCGGCCTCCACGGCGTTGAGGAGCACGTTGGTGACGGCGCGCACGAGCGCCTCATGGTCGCCGCGGACGTGCGGCACCGGGGGGGCGGCGTGGATGGTCACCGCCATGCCGTCGGGGACGGTCGCGCGGGCCACGCGGGTGACCAGCTCCACGAGATCCACCTCGGTGGGGGGCGCATCGGGGAGGCGGCCGAACTGGGCGAAGGCGCGCGCCATGGTGTCGAGGCGGGCCGACTCCTCCGTGAGGACCTCAATGGTGTCGTGGAGCGTGGCGGGGGCGGCGGCGCGGAGCCGGGCGACGGCGAAGCGGATGGGGGTGAGGGGATTCTTGAGCTCGTGGGCGAAGCGGCGCGCGGACTCGCGGAACGCCTCGGCGCGCTCGGCTTCGAGCGCCTGTCGGCGGGCGGTGGCGAGCCCCTCGGCCATGTCGCGCATGCGCTGGCGGAGGAGGGCGAACTCGGGGGCGCCGCGGGCGCTCCGGTCGGGGGGGAGGGGCTGTCCGTCGCGCACGAGGGCGGTCCACCCGACGAGTTCGTCGAGGGGGCGGCTGAGCTGGCGGCTGAGGTGGCCGGCGACCCGGAGGGCGAGGACGCCGACGACGGCCACGATGAGCACGGCGCCGAGGAGGACGAGGCGGATGGAGCGGGCGGCGACGAAATCGGCGCGGCGGGCGAGTTCGACGGCGCGGCGCAGCGCGGCTTCGTGCTCGCGGACGGCGGCCTCGGTGGCGGGATCCCAGGGGCGGCCGACGGCGGCGCGGGCGCGTCCCAGGGCCTGGTCGCCGGAGGCGGCGATCTGCTCCCAGGCGGAGCGGGCGGCGACCATCGAGAGGGCGCGGTTGGCGGCGCCGGCCCAGACGATGGTGACGAGGATCGTGGGGACGACGGCGAAGGCCAGGAGGATCAGGAGGAGGCGGGTCCGGAAGCGCCCACGGCCGGTTGCCTTCCGCATCTCGTTCATGCGTGGTAATTTAGGGAGTTGGACCCACTTCCGGAGCGGCATGGCGACAACGGAGGCCTTGGCCCCCCTGTTTGCGCAGCGCGCGGCGGCCCATCCCGGGCACGTGCTGGCGGTGCAGGGGGAGCGACAGTGGAGCTACGGACAGGTAGCGGCGCAGGCGTCGGCATTGGCCGCGGCGCTGGCGGAGCTGGGAGTGGAGCCGGGAGACCGCGTGGCGGTGCTCCTGCCCAACGGCGTCGAGTGGATCGTCGCCACGGTGGCGGCGGCGCAGCTCGGGGCGGTGGTGGTGCCGGTGAGCCTGCGCCTGTCCGCGCACGAGCTGCGCTACCAGCTGCGCCATGCCGAGGCGTGCGTGGCGGTCACCATCGAGCGGTGGGCGGGGGTGGATTACCTCCAGCGCTTCGAATCGTTGCTGGGCGACCTTCCCGACCTGCAGTACGTGGTGACGGTGGGGGAGGAGGAATTGTGGTACGACGACCGGATCTTCCAGCTGGAGGACCTGGTGTCGAAGGGGCGGGGGCGGCCGGTGCCGCGCCCGCCGGCGGACGATCCGGAAGCCGACCTGGCGGTGCTCTACACGTCGGGGACGATGGGGAAGCCCAAGGGCGTGCGGCTGGCGCAGGCGGCGCTGCTGGGCAACGCCACCCGCGTGGCCGAGGTGCTGGGGCTCTCCCCGGCGGATCGGGTGTACAGCATGGTGCCGTTCTTCGCCACCTTCGGCTTCAGCGTGCTGCTGGGGGCGGTGGCCAGCGGGGCCACGCTGGTGCTGCAGCCGGCGTTCGAGCCGGCGGCGGCGCTGGGGGCGATGGCGGCGCACGGGGTCACGGTGTGCGTCGGCGGCCCCACGCAGTACCACCTCCTCATGCGCGAGGAGGGGTTCGACCCGGCGCAACTCCGGGCGCTGCGCACCGGCGTGCTGGCCGGGAGCGCGGTGGCGGAGGCGTTGGTGCGCCGCGTGCGGCGCTGGTGTGACGTGCTCGTCGCGTACGGCCTCACCGAGACCGGGCCGGCGGTGACGCTCACCCGCCCCAC
The DNA here is from genome assembly GCA_018969225.1 of Gemmatimonadota bacterium. Taxonomy (GTDB): domain Bacteria; phylum Gemmatimonadota; class Gemmatimonadetes; order Gemmatimonadales; family Gemmatimonadaceae; genus Gemmatimonas. The sequence goes on from JAGWYS010000168.1 coordinate 6,134, forward strand.
CGACAGCGAGGAGCGTCGGGTCGGGACGGTGGGGAGCGCGCTGCCGGGGGTGGAGGTGATGGCGGTGGACCTGGTCACCGGGACGCTCCATGGTCCCGAGGCGGTGGGGGAGCTGGCGGTGCGCGGTCCCGGGGTGATGCGGGGGTACCTCCGCATGCCCGCCGAGACGGCGCGGGCCTTCACCCCGGAGGGGTTTTTCCTCACCGGCGACCTGGGGCTCATCGACGAGGACGGGTACGTGAAGGTCGTCGGGCGGCGGCAGGAGACGATCGTGCGCGGGGGAGTGCGGCTGTACCCCCGCGAGATCGAGGACCGGCTGCGGGCGCACCCGGCGGTGGATGACGTGTGCGTCATCGGCGTCCCCCACGACGTGCTGGGGGAGCTGGCGTGCGCGTGCATCGTGCTGGTGGAAGGGGCGGTCGTCACGGGGAGCGAGATCCGTCGCTTCGCGCAGGACACCATGGCCGCCGACAAGATCCCCGATCTCGTGCGCTTCTTCGAGGCGTTCCCCATGACGGGGAGCGGCACGGTGTGGCGCCGGGAACTTGCGCGGGCGGTGGCGCTGACGGCGCTGCCCGCCGGGGCGCCGCCCTTGGCGCCCGTCGCGCCTGACCCCGCCGCGGGCTGACCGGCCCGCGCGGACCCACGATTTGTCCCCACTTTTCGCTCCATGAGTCGTCATTCCTCCCGGCCGGGCGCCTCGGCGCCCGCCCGTTCCGTGGCCCCGTTCCACGTGGGCCCCTCGGCCATGCTGTCCACCCCCGCCGGCGCGGGCGCGCCCCCGGCGCACGCCCCCAACGCCGCCCTCCTCATCGACTTCGACAACGTCACGATGGGGATCCGCTCCGACCTCCAGGAGGAGCTCAAGAACCTCCTCTCGTCGGACATCATCAAGGGGAAGGTCGCGGTGCGCCGCGCCTACGCCGACTGGCGCCGCTATCCCCAGTACATCGTCCCGCTCACCGAGGCGTCGATCGACCTGATCTTCGCCCCCGCCTACGGCTCCGCCAAGAAGAACGCCACCGACATCCGCCTGGCCATCGACGCGCTGGAGCTGGTGTTCACCCGCCCCGAGATCGGCACCTTCGTGCTCCTCTCGGGCGACTCCGACTTCTCGAGCATGGTCATCAAGCTCAAGGAGTACGGCAAGTACGTCATCGGCGTGGGGATCCGCGAGTCGTCCAGCGACCTGCTGGTGATGAACTGCGACGAGTACTACTCGTACAACGCGCTGGCCGGGCTGGTGAAGACCGGCGAGGACGAGTCGACGCGCTGGGACCCGTGGGCGCTGGTGACCGAGGCGCTGGGGCGGATGGTGCGCAACGGCGACGTGATGCGCAGCGACCGCCTCAAGCAGGTGATGCAGGAGATCGACGCCTCGTTCGACGAGAAGAACCTGGGGCACCCCAAGTTCTCGCGCTTCGTCCATGACGCGCAGGCGCGCGGGCTGCTGACGCTCACCAAGCTGGAGAGCGGCCAGTACGAGGTGGGGCCGCCGGGGGCGCCGACGTCGGCGGGGGCGCCGTCGGCGGCGGCCTCACCGTCCGCGTCCGTGGCCGCCCCGTTGGCCGAGGGGGAGGAGCCCCGCGGCGAGGGGGCCTCCGGCGAGGAGCGCGACGATCGTCGCGGACGGCGCCGGCGTGGCGGTCGCGGTCGCAACCGGCACCGTGGCGAGCGCGAGGCGCGCGGTGGCGAGGCGGTGGCGGACGGTACCGAGGGCGCCGAGGGTACCGAGGGCGCCGAGGGCGCGGCGCCGTCGATCGCGCGTTTGGCGGCGGTGACCGAGGTGGCGCCCCCGGCCATGGCGCCGGTGGCGGCGGGGACGGCGGCCGAGGTGGCCATTCCCGCCGAGCCGCCGGTGGCGGTTGCGCCCCAGCCTGCAGTCGTGGACGACCAGGTGGGCGCCAGCGGCGAGCGCCTCACCCGCGCCGACGCGTTCGACCTGGTGCGCCGGGCGGTGGAGGCGCTGGTGCCCGGGGACACCTCGGTCAGCGGCGGCGCGGTGCGCCAGCGGGCCTTCGAGCTGCTGGGGCGCAACAGTGAGTCGCTGTCCGTGCGCTTCTTCGAGCGGATCCTGCAGGATGCGCACGATGCGGGGCTCATCGACCTGCGCCGGCGCGGGTACGACTGGGAGGTGTCGCGTGCCGCCGAGGCGGCGTCCATCGCCGACCAGCTGAAGGAGGTGGAGGCGGCGCAGAAGGCGGCGGCCGCCGCGGCGGCCGTGCCGGCACCGCGCGGGATGAGCGCCCGCGGTATCGGTGGGCGCGGCATGGGCGGGCGCGGCAAGGGGCCCATGGGGCCGCCCCCGGAGTTGCTGATGGTGGGGGTGGTCGGGGCTCGTCCGGCG
>JAGWYS010000169.1 GCA_018969225.1 Gemmatimonadota bacterium
CGGGCGCCTGGCGCTGGACAGCTCGGTGCGGCACTACCTCCCGCAGGTGCCCGCCAGCTGGCAGCCCATCACCATCCGCCACCTGCTCAGCCACACCGGCGGCGTCCCCGACTACACCAGCGACAACTTCGACTACCGCAAGGACTACACCGACGACGAGCTCGTGGCCATGGCCGCGGCGCTGCCGCTGGAGTTCCCCGCCGGCGCGCGGTGGAACTACTCCAACACCGGCTACGCGCTGCTGGGGATCATCATCACGCGCGTGACGGGGCGCCCGTATCCCGAATTCCTGCGGGAGCGGATCTTCACCCCCGCCGGGATGCCCACCATCCGCGTCATCACCGAGGCGGAGGTGGTGCCGCATCGCGCGCACGGCTACCTCCCCGTGGCCGGCGGCTGGGAGCACGCCACCTGGGTGGCGCCGCGCCTCAACACCACCGCCGACGGGTCGATGCTGCTGTCGCTGCGCGACATGCTGGCCTGGAACGAGACCGTGCGGCAGCGGCGCGTCCTGCGCCCCGAGAGCTGGGCGCTGATGCGGTCGGCCACCCGCCTGAACAGCGGGCGCCCCTACCCGTACGGCTTCGCCTGGTTCGTGGAGGAGGCGGGCGGCCACCCCATGCTGCAGCACGGGGGGACGTGGCAGGGGTTCGTGACGCAATACTCCACCTTCCCCGACCAGGAGCTGGCGGTGGTGGTGCTCTCCAACGCGCGCGCCATGGCGGCGCCCGCGCTGGCCATGGAGCTGGCGGCACTGGCGGAGCCGGCGCTGGTGCCCGCCCCCGCGCCCGTGACCCCCATCGTCGACCGCGAGCCCGCCGCCACCGCGGCCGTGCGCGCCGTGCTGGAGCGGCTGGCGGCGGGGCAGCTGGAGCTGGCCGACTTCGAGGTGGTGCGCCAGACGACGTTCCCGCGGATGCGCGCGGCGCTCACCGCCGCGGTGCGCGGCAAGGGCGCCCCCACGCGCCTGGAGCTGCTGGCCCGCCGCGCGGTGGGGGACGACGTGGAGCGGCAATATTTCGCCTGGTACGGCGCCGAGCGGTTCCGCGTGGTGGTGGCACTGGGGCCACAGGGGAAGCTCACCGCCCTGCGCATCACCCCCGAGCAGCCGTGAGCGGCGTCTTGGCGGCCCCCCGGTGGAGGCGACCCGCCGCAATCCTGCTGGGGGGCGTGCTGGGCGTGGGCATGGCCGTGGCCCTGCCGGACGCAAGGCGTACCGCGGGCGCCCAGCCCCCGGCGTACGACCTGCTGCTGGCGGGGGGCACAGTGGTGGACGGCACCGGGGCCCCGCGCCGCGTGGCCGACGTGGCCATCGCGGCGGGGCGCATCGTCGCGGTGGGGCCGGGGCTGCCGCGCGCCGGCGCCCGGCGCGTGGTGGACGTGACCGGGCAGGTGGTGGCGCCGGGGTTCTGGGACAGTCATGCGCACCTGGTCACCCTCCCGGAGCATCCGCAGGCGGAGAACTTCGTGCGGCAGGGGATCACCACCATCCTGGCGCCGCTCCACTCGCAGGCGCAGCCCTTCCCCATGGACGCGTATCGCGCGCGCGTGCGGATGGCCCCCAACGTGGGGCTCTTCGCCGGGCACACCTGGATCCGCACGCGCGTGATGGGGCTGGAGAACCGCGCTCCCACCGCCGCCGAGCTGGCGTGGATGCGCGCGCTGGTGGATTCCAGCATGGCGCAGGGGGCGCTGGGGCTGTCCACGGGGCTGGAGTACGTGCCGGCCGCGTTCGCCGGCGTGGACGAAGTGGTGGCGCTGGCCGAGGTGGCGGCGCGGCACGGCGGTATGTACGTGACGCACCTGCGCGACGAGGGGCCCGGGGTGCTGGACGCCATCCGCGAGACGCTGGCGGTGGGGCACCGCGCGCGGATCCCCGTGCAGGTGAACCACCTCAAGGTCACCGGCGCCGCGCAGTGGGGGTGGAGCGGGCGCATCCTCGCCCTGCTGGACTCGGCGCGCGCCGCCGGCCAGGAGGTGGCCGCCGACGTGTACCCCTACACCGCCTACAGCACCTACTCCGATCTCATGTTCCCGCCGTGGGTGCTGGCCGACGGCCCGTCGGCGTTCGCGCGGCGCGTGGCCGATCCCGCCACCCGCGCGCGGCTGGTGCGCGAGATGCGTGTGCGCTTCCCGCAGCAGGCGGGGGACACGCCCGCCAGCATCCAGTTCCGCGAGGTGGCGTCGGACCCGTCACTGGAAGGGAAGACGTTGGCCGACTACCTCGCCGCACGCGGCCAGCCGCAGTCCATCGAGGCCGCCGTGGAGGCGCTGATCGACCTGCAGCGGGCCGGCGGCTTCATCGGCATCTTCCACGGCATGGACGAGCGCGACATGGAGGCGTTCCTGCGCGCCCCCGGCACCATGGTGGAGACCGACGGCGACCTGGTGACCTTCGGGCGCGGGCACCCGCACCCGCGCAGCTACGGGTCGTTCCCGCGCGTGCTGGCGCGGCAGGTGCGCGAGCGCGGGGTGCTGTCGCTGGAGGCGGCGGTGCAGCGCATGACGTCGGTGCCGGCGCAGTGGCTCGGCGTCCGCGACCGCGGCACGCTGGCCGTGGGGCAGCACGCCGACGTGGTGGTGTTCAACCCCGCCACGGTGGCCGACCGCGCCACCTACGTGGCCCCGCACCAGTGGCCCGACGGGATCGCGCTGGTGGCGGTGAACGGCACGGTGGTGTTCGAGGGGGGCGCGATGACCGGGGCGCTGCCCGGGACGTTTCTGGCGCGCGGGCGTGCGTCGCGGGAGGCGGGGGCGCGGTGAGCCCGGGCGCGGCGGCCCCTACCCCCGCGCCAGCTCCCGCAACGCCGCCACCAGCCGGTCCAGCTCCGCCGTGGTGGTGAACACCCCCGGGGTGACGCGCACGCCGCGCACGCCGGCCCCGTCAATGGCCACGGTCCAGATGCGATGGCGGTCGAACAGCGCCGTCGCCAGCGCCGCCGGGGTCATCCGCTCCACCCCCACGTTGGCAATGGCGCACGACCGCGCGGAATCCGTGGGGGTGTTGAGCACGATCCCCGGCACCCCCCGCAGCTGCCGGGTCCAGTGCTGCTGCAGGAACCGCAGCCGCGCCTCCTTGCGCGCGATCCCGATCCCCTCGTGGAAGGCGATCGCGTCGCGGATGGCCAGGTCGGTGTGCACCGGGTGCGTGCCGGTGTGGTTGAGCTTGCGGATGTCGTCGTCGGGGACCCCGGCGTCGCCGTACACGGGCCACAGCGAGGCGATCCGGTCGCGGCGCACGTACAGGAGGCCGGCTCCCAGCGGCACCCCCAGCCACTTGTGCAGCGACGCGCCGAAGTACTCGCACCCCAGGTCGGGGATGCGGAAGTCCAGCTGCGCGAAGCTGTGCGCACCGTCCACCAGCACCGGCACGCCGCGCGCGTGCGCCATGTCGCAGATCTTCCGCACCGGCAGGATCTGCCCGGTGATGTTCACCATGTGGGAGACCATCAGCAGCCGCGTCTTCGGCGTGATCGCCGACGCGTACAGCTGCACCAGCTCCTCGTCCGTGCGCGGGTCCATGGGCAGCGACACCACGCGGTTCACCATCCCGAAGCGCCGCGCCTGCAGCGCGAACTGGTCCAGCATGGCGCCGTAGTCCTGCGCCGCCATCACCGCCTCGTCGCCGGGCTTCCAGTCGATGCCGGCGATGACCGTGTCCAGCGACTCGGTGGTGTTCCGTGTGATGACCAGCTCCTCCGCGGCGCACCCGGCCATGGCGGCCAGCTGCCGGCGCGCGGCCAGCTTGTCGTCGAACTGCCGCGTCCGCATGTAGCGCGTGTTGGACAGGTTGATGTCGCGCACGTGGCCGATGAACGCCTCCAGCACCGGCCGCGCCTGCATCATGTAGTACCCGCTCTCCAGGTGGACATAGTCGGGCACCAGGGCGAACTGCGCCCGCAGCGCCTCCCAGAACGGCTCGTCCTGCGCCAGCACCGCGGGCGCCATGGCGGCGTACCGGGCCCATGGGACGTCACCGAAGACGGCGGCCAGCGAGGCGCCGCCCAGGGTGCGGAGGAAGTCGCGCTTGTGCATGCGGCGGGGGGTGGGGGGAGCGGCGGCCCGGAACCGGACGTGGTCCGCGGCACGGGCACCTGGGAAACAATACCCCGCCGTCCCCCGGGCTGCCGGGATTGCCCCCGCAGGTCCCACACGGCGATATTGCTGGCAATATGAAGACGACCATCGATATTGCCGACGCACTCCTCAGCCAGGCGCGCGAAACGGCTGCGCGCGAGGGGACCACCGTGCGCGCGCTGGTGGAGGAGGGGCTGCGCGAGGTGCTGGCCCGGCACCGCACGCGGCGCCCGCGCTTCCGCCTGCGCGACGCCAGCTTCGCCGGCGAGGGGCTGCAGCCTGGCGTGGACCTGGCCGACTGGGGCGCCGTGGCGGCCGAGGTCTACCGCGGGCGCGGTGGATGATCGCGCTCGACACCAACCTGCTGGTCTACGCGCACCGGGCCGATTCACCGTGGCACGGACCGGCGGCGGCGGTGGTGGCGGAGCTGGCCGAGGGGAGCGCGCCATGGGCGATCCCGTGGCCCTGCCTCCACGAGTTCCTGGCCATCGCCACCCATCCGCGGATCTTTTCGCCACCCACCCCGCTGGACCGCGCCATCGATCAGGTCGCCGCCTGGATGGAGTCCCCCTCCCTGCGGCTGCTGGGGGAATCCCCGGGGTACTGGGGCACCTTCCGCGACATGGCGCTGGCTGGGAAGGTGACCGGCCCCATGGTGCACGACGGCCGGGTGGCCGCGCTCTGCGTGGATCACGGCGTGGCGGAACTGTGGAGCGCCGACCGCGACTTCAACCGCTTCCCCGGGCTGACCGTGCGCAACCCGCTCATCCCCGCGCGCTGACGCCGCACCGGGGCGCGTCGTAGCTTGGGGGCACCACTCACCCCCGCCGCCATGCCGCTCCCCCGACCCGCGCTGGTCGCCGCGCTCGCCGCGCTGGCGCTTGCCGCCCCCTCCGCCGCCGCGCAGCCCGCGCCCCGCACCGCGCCGCCCGCCTTCGAGGTCACCGAGGCCTCCATCGCCGACCTCCAGGCCGCCATGGCCGCCGGGCGCACCACCGCCGCGGCGCTGGTGGACGCCTACCTGGCGCGCATCGCCGCGTACGATCACGCCGGGCCGATGCTCACCAGCCTCATCCGCGTGAATCCCCGCGCCCGCGCCGAGGCGGCCGCGCTGGACGCCGAGCGCCGCGCGGGGCGGGTGCGGGGGCCGCTGCACGGCATCCCCGTGATCGTGAAGGACAACTACGACACGCGCGACATGCCCACCAGCGCGGGGTCGCTGGCGCTGGCCACCAGCCAGCCGGCGCGCGACGGGTTCGTGATCGCGCGGCTGCGCGAGGCGGGGGCGGTCATCCTCGCCAAGAGCAACCTCCACGAGCTGGCCGCGGGGATCACCTCCGTCTCCTCCCTCGGCGGGCAGACGCGCAACCCGTACGATCCCACGCGCTGCCCCGGGGGCTCCAGCGGGGGCACCGGCGCGGCCATCGCGGCCAGCTTTGCCGCCGTGGGGTGGGGCTCCGACACCTGCGGCTCCATCCGCATCCCCAGCGCCTATGCCAACCTCGTGGGGCTCCGCCCCACCATGGGGCTGGTGAGCCGCACCGGCATCGTGCCCCTGTCGCACACCCAGGACATCGGCGGTCCCATGGCGCGCACCGTCGCCGACCTGGCCGTGGCGCTGGACGTCACCATGGGGCTGGACGAGGCCGACCGCGCCACCCACGTGCTGCGCGGCCGCCCGCCCCTGCGCTTCGCCGGGGCGCTGCGCCCCGGCGCCCTGCAGGGCGCGCGCATCGGGGTGTTCCTCCCCTACTTCCGCGACACCGACGGCGAGATCGCCGACACGGTGCGCAGCGCGATCGCCGCGCTGCGGGCGCAGGGCGCCACGGTGGTGGACGTGGCCATGCCCGAGTTCGACACGCTCATGGCCAACACCAGCGCCATCAACGCCGAGACCAAGTTCGACCTCATCCGCTACCTGGCCACCGTGCCCGACGCGCCGGTGCGCAGCGTGCGCGAGATCCTCGAGCGCGGGCTCTTCGACCGGCAGCTGGAGGCGCGCTTCCGCCTCGTGGACACGGTGAGCGCCGAGGACACCCCGTGGCACCGCACGATCGTGGCGCGGCAGGGGGCGCTGCGTGCGCGCGTGGACGCGCTCATGGACTCGCTGCGGCTGGATGCGCTGGCCTACCCCGCCATGCGGCAGAAGCCGGTGTTCCTGGGGGAGGTGCAGGCGGGGGGCACCTGCAACCTCAGCGCGCAGAGCGGGCTCCCGGCCATCAGCCTCCCGGCGGGCTTTGGCGCCGACGGGATTCCCATTGGCCTCGAGCTGCTGGGGCGCGCCTTCGCCGACACGCAGCTGGTGGCGTACGCGTATGCGCTGGAGCAGGCGCGTCCCGTGCGCCGCGCCCCGCACACCACGCCGCCCCTGGTGGCGGGGCGCGCCCCGGCACCGCGACCGGTCGCGGTGACGCTGGCGCAGCCGGGGGTGACCGCGCGTGTCGTCGTCACCGTGGACCCGGTGCGCCACGAACTGCGGTGGTCCGCGCGCCTCGCCGGCCCGCGCGCCGAGGGGGTGCAGGCGCTGGTGCTGCGGCGGCAGGGGGGCGGGGCGCCGCTCACCGGCGCCATCAGCGGAGCGAGCGCCACGGGCACGGTGACCACGCGGGTGGAGGTGCCCGCCGATGCCATGCGCGTGGAGAGCCGGCTGCTGGGCCCCGGGATGACCTCCGGCGGCGGCGCGTTGCCGCTGGGCGGCGTGCTGCGCGGGGCGTGGGAGGGGGGGCGGCTGTCGCTGGCGCTGATGGGGGAGAACGGGGTGATGATCGAGCGGGCGCTTCCCCGGCGGTAGGAGCCCGTCCCCCCTACCGCGGCAGCGTCGCCCGCCCCGTCGCCGGGTCAAACCGCGACCCCGCCGGCAGCACGTGCGTCACGATCCCGCTTCCCCCTAGCGGGAGTCCGGCGGGCCCCGGCTCCGCCCGCCGCGCGTCGTACACCACCACGGTGCTCGCGCCGCTCACCCGCCACCGGCGGTCGGGGCCGATCACCAAGGCGGTGGACTCGTCGATCCCCGCCCCCAGCCGCACCGGCCCCTCCAGCACCAGCGACAGCAGCCGGTTGTGCCGCTTCCGCCGCACGAAGTGCTGGTCGATGACCACGTCGGTCACCAGCCCCAGCCCGTCCACGGTCTCCACGTTCCCGCGGTCGATGGTGATGAAGATCGCCGACGAGTCGTCGGGGTAGCGGTCGCCGCCGCGCCGGCGCTCGTCGCCGGTGATCATCGGCGTGGACATCACCGCCGCCCCCGCCGAGGTGCCCCCCACCACCGCGCCGGCGGCGAAGCGCGCGCGGATGGCGGCAGCCACCATGGTGCCGCGCAGCACGTTGGCCAGCCGCGTCTGGTCCCCGCCGCCGAACCAGATCCCCGTGGCGCCATCCAGGAGGCGCGCCACCGAATCCAGGTCGGCCTGCGCCCGGTTGATCCACAGGTTCACCGCCGAGGCGCCCATCCCGCGCAGCTGCTGCGCCTTGGATTCGCCGCTCTTCTGGCCGTCGGCGCTGGCCATGGCCATCACCACGATGCGCGCCGTGCCGGCGCCCCCGGCCAGATCCACGAACTCGCGCACCAGCGCGTCGGGCTGCGGGCCGCCCCCCACGATGAACAGCGTCCCCTGCGCGCGGGCGGCGACGGGGAGCAGCAGGCACAGGACCGCGACCAACACCGCGGGGACCGGTAAGCAGGGACGCATGCGGACACTCCGAAGGGGGGGAGCGGCCCAATCTACCGTGCGCCACCGGATGCGCGGGCGCCCCCGCGGCGCCCCTCGACCTCAAGCCGGCGTTCCGCCAGATTGCGGGGCCATATGCGTCCCGCCACCCACCCCGTGAGCCACCCTCGCGCCGCGTGAACGCCGCCCTGCGGAAACGCCTGCAGCATGCGCAGGCGCTGCTCCAGCGCGGCGAGCACGCACCCGCCATCGACGCCTTGCGCGACGTGGTGCGGCGCGCGCCGGACGATTTCGCGGCGCGCCAGGCGCTGGCCATGGCCTGCCATCGTGCCCAGCAGTTCGGTCCCGCGGTCGACGAGTTCCAGGAGCTCCACCGGCGGTTTCCCGCCGACGTGGCGACGGCGTCCAACCTGGCCGCGATCCTGTCGGAGGTGGGTCGCCACGTGCAGGCCTTCGAGGTGGTCACCAAGGCGCTGCGCCTGGATCCCACCAACCGGGGGGCCCTGTGCAACCTCGCCGAGATCCTCAAGCGCCTCGGGAATTGGGCGGCGGCGCGGGATGTGTTCGCCTTGCTGCTCGCGCAGGCCCCGGACGAGGCGTGGCTCCGCCTGCAGCACGGGATGCTGCTGCTGGGGTTGGGAGACTGGGCCCGCGGGTGGCCGGACTACGAGTCCCGGCTGCTCTCGAATGACAACCCCATCGTGATGGAGCCGGTGGACACGCCGCGCCTCGC
>JAGWYS010000170.1 GCA_018969225.1 Gemmatimonadota bacterium
GGAGGGGGACCTGCAGAAGCGCGCCACGGAGGTGGCGACGCGCGAGGCCACCGTGGGCGCCCGGCAGGCGGAGCTGGACCGGCTGGTTGGCGAAGAGCGGCGTCGGTTAGAGCAGGTGGCTGGGCTGTCCGCAGAGCAGGCGCGGGCGGAGTTGATGCGCCGCATGGAGGACGAGGCCGTCGCGGCCGCCGCCAATCGCCTGCGGGAGATCCGCGAGACCGCCAAGCGCAATGCCGATCGGGAAGCCCGGAAGATCGTGGCGCTGGCGGTGCAGCGGGTGGCCGCCGAGACGACGGCCGAGGCCACCGTGTCGGCCGTGGCGCTCCCCAACGATGAGATGAAGGGGCGGATCATCGGGCGCGAGGGGCGGAACATCCGCGCCTTCGAGCTCGCCACCGGGGTGGATGTCATCATCGATGACACCCCCGACACGGTGGTGGTGTCCTGCTTCGACCCGGTGCGGCGCGAGACCGCGCGCCTGGCGCTTGAGAAGCTGGTGGCGGACGGGCGCATTCACCCGGGCCGCATCGAGGAGGTGGTGGCCAAGTCGCGGGCCGAGGTGGAGGCGGCCATCGTGGAGACTGGCGAGCGGGCGGCCTACGAGGCGGGGGTGGCCGGCCTGCATCCGGAGCTGGTGCGGCTGGTGGGGCGGATGCGCTGGCGCACCAGCTACGGCCAGAACATCCTGGCCCATTCCAAGGAGGTGGCCTGGCTGGCGGGGATGATGGCCGCCGAGCTGGGGCTCGACGTGGCGCTGGCCCGCCGGGGCGCGCTGCTGCATGACGTCGGCAAGGTGCTCACCCACGAGCACGAGGGGACGCATGTCCAGTTGGGCGTGGAGGTGGCCACCCGGTACGGGGAGAATCCGCTGGTGGTCAACTGCATCGCCGCCCACCACGACGACGTGCCGCACGAGAGCGAAGTCTCGGTCCTGGTGCAGGCGGCCGACGCCATCTCCGGGTCGCGGCCGGGGGCGCGCCGCGAGGCATTCGAGACCTACGTGAAGCGGCTGGAAGGGCTGGAACGGATCGCCGCCAGCTATCGTGGGGTGGACCGCGTGTTCGCCATCCAGGCCGGGCGCGAGGTGCGGGTGATCGTGGCGCCGGACCAGGTGGACGACGGGCGCATGACGGCGCTGACCGATGAGATCGCGCGCCGGATCGAGTCGGAGTTGCAGTACCCCGGTCAGATCAAGGTGGTGTGCATCCGCGAGAGCCGGGCGGTGGATTTTGCCCGCTGAGCTGATTGACGGGAAGGCCATCGCGGCGGCCATTCGCGCCGAGGTCGCCGTGGCGGTGGCGGCGTTGCGCGCGCGAGGCGTGGTGCCTGGGCTGACGGTGGTGCTGGTGGGGGACGATCCCGCCAGCGCCACGTACGTGGGGGCCAAGGAGAAGGCTTCGCGTGAGGTGGGGATGGCGGGCACGACCATCCGGCTCCCCGCCTCCACCGCCCAGGGGGAACTGCTCGCGCTGGTGGACCGCCTCAACGCCGATCCCGCGGTGCACGGCATCCTGGTGCAGATGCCGCTGCCAGCGCACCTCGACCCGGACGTGGTGATCCGCCGCATCGACCCCGCCAAGGACGTGGACGGTTTCCATCCGGTGAACGTGGGGAAGCTCCTCATCGGCCACACCGACGGGTTCGTTTCGTGCACGCCGGCGGGGGTGCTGGAACTGCTGCGCCGCTCCGGGGTGGCGCTGCGGGGGGCCGAGGCGGTGGTGATCGGGCGCAGCAACATCGTGGGCAAGCCGATGGCGGCGCTGCTGGTCCAGCCTGGCATCGACGCCACGGTCACCGTGTGCCACAGCCGCAGCCGCGATCTGGCGGCGCATGTCCGGCGCGCCGACATCCTCATTGCGGCCGTCGGCCGGGCCGAGATGGTCACGGGTGACATGCTCAAGCCTGGTGCCGTGGTCATCGACGTGGGGATGAACAGCGTCTCCGATCCGTCGCACCCGCGTGGGCGGCGGCTGTGCGGCGACGTCCATTTTCCCAGTGCGGTCGCCGTGGCCTCCCGGATCACCCCGGTGCCCGGGGGCGTGGGCCCCATGACCATCGCGATGCTGCTGGGTAACACGGTGCGGGCGGCCGAGTGGGCTGCGCCCGCCGGCGGGGTGGCCTAGGCGCATGCCGGGGCGCCCCGCGCACCCCGGACCCGCTGCCGCGTCCGCCCCGCCGGGAGGGTCCCCCGAGGCCGCGCTCGATGTGCACGCACTGACGACGGCGGCCAAGGAGCTGGTGGAGGGGGCCTTCCCCCCGCTGTGGGTGCGCGGCGAGGTGAGCGACTTCAAGGCGCATCGCAACGGGCACTGGTACTTCCAGCTGCGCGACCAGGAGGCGCAGCTGCGGTGCGTGGTGTGGAGCGCGGCCGCCCGTCGCCTGCCGGCCCCGCCCGACGACGGCATGCAGGTCGTGGCGCTCGGCCAGATGACCGTCTGGCCCGTGCGCGGCGACTTGCAGTTCAGCATCCGGCAGCTCGAGGCGGCCGGCGACGGCTTGTGGCGCAAGGCGCTGGAGCAGACGCGGCGGCGTCTTGAGGCCGACGGATTGCTGGATCCGGCGCGTCGGCGCCCGCTCCCCCGGTTCCCGCGATGCCTGGCCGTGATCACCAGCCCCGACGGGGCGGCCATGCATGACGTCATCAGCGTGGCCCGGGCCCGGAGCCCCGAGGTGCAGCTGGTGGTGGTGCCGGCGAAGGTGCAGGGCGAGGGGGCCGCCGAGTCGCTCGTGGCCGCCCTGGAACGGGTCTACCGCTGGGGCGGGGCCGACGCCCTGATCATCGGGCGGGGGGGGGGCGCGCGCGAGGATCTGTGGGCGTTCAACGACGAGCGCCTCGCCCGGGTGCTGGCCGCGTCCCCCATCCCCACGGTGTCCGCCGTTGGGCACGAGGTGGATGTGACGATCTGCGACCTCGTGGCCGACGTGCGGGCGCCCACCCCGTCGGCGGCCGCGGAACTGGCCGTCCCGGCGCGTCGGGAGGTGGCCGCCCGGGTGGCGGCCCTCGCGTCCCGCCTGGCTGGCGCCGCCCAACGGCACGAACAACGGGCCGGGGCGGCGCTGCGGCAGGTACGTCGGGTGCTGGTGCAACAGTCCGTCCGGGTGGTGGAGCAGCGCGGGGCGCGCTTGGGCGCGCTGGCCGGCCAGTTGGAGGCGCTGTCCCCCCTGGCCACCCTGCACCGCGGTTTTTCGGTGGCAAGATCGCCAGAGGGCGCTACTTTGAAGCGTCGGGATCAGTTTCCCGACGGGGTGCCGTTCACCCTCTGGCTCCACGATGGCATCGTGGACGCCGTGGCCACCGGCTCCCGCCCGCGCCCCGACCGTTCCCCCGGCCCGCCTCCTGAGGAGCACGGATGACGTTTGAGCAGTCGCTGGACCGGCTGGAAGGCATCGTGCGGGACCTCGAGGGGCGCGACTTGCCGCTCGAGGAGGCGCTCCGCCTCTTCGAGGAGGGGATCGGGCACCTCAGGACCGCCGGTGTGGCACTGTCGCAGGCGGAAGCGCGCGTCCGGCAGTTGGTGGAGGCGGCCGACGGAGCGTTGGCGACCGTGGAACTCGGAGGCTGAGTCCCGTGCCCATGGAGACGCCGGTGTTGGGGAGCCCCGTGGTGGCGGCTGGTCACGCCCATGAGCGGCTTGCCGTCCAGCAGGCGCTGGACCGGTTCTGCGCTCGCTGGCTGGGGACCTTGGCTCCCGCCACGGCGGAGGCGATTCGCTACGCCCTGCTCGGGGAAGGCAAGCGGCTGCGCGCCATTCTGCTCCTGGAGGCGTACCGGGCCTGCGGCGGGCAGGGGGATGCCATTGAGTTGGCGGCCTCCATCGAGGTGGTGCACGCGTATTCCCTGGTGCACGACGACCTGCCGTGCATGGACGACGACGACGTGCGGCGTGGCCGTCCCACGGTCCACAAGGTGTACGGCGTGACGGTGGCCACCGCCGCTGGCCTGGCGATGGTGCCGCTGGCCGCCCGCAGCGCCTGGCACGCCGCCATGGCGTTGGGGCTTCCCCCGGCCGTGGGGGGCGCCATCGTGCGCGATCTCATGGAGGCCGCGGGCGCCGGCGGAATGATCGGCGGCCAGCTTCTCGATCTCGAGGCGGAGGGGGAGCATGTCGCGGTCGAGACGCTGGAACGGGTGCACCGCCTCAAGACCGGGGCGCTCATCGCCGCGTCGGTGTCCCTCGGGGCGCGCGCCGCGCAGGCCCCGGAGCCCCGACGCCTGGCGTTGGTCCGGTACGGCGACGCCATCGGGCTGGCCTTCCAGATCGCCGACGACATCCTCGACGTGACCGCCACCACTGACCAGCTGGGCAAGACCGCCGGACGCGACCTCGCCCTGCACAAGAGCACCTACCCCGCCCTGCTGGGGATCGAAGGGGCCGCCACCCGCGCCTCCGCCCTCATCGAGGACGCGTGTCATGCGTTGGCGGGGGAGGGGTTGCTCACCCCGGCCCTCGAGCAGCTCGCTCGCTTCATCGTCACCCGCCGCTCCTGACCCCGGTCTCCCCGTCGCCCGTCGTCGCGGACGCTTCGCGCCACGCCCACCCGGAACGCCCATGTCCCTGCTCGATCGCCTCCAGTCCCCGGCCGACCTGAAGCGTCTCTCGCGCGACGAGCTGCGCACGCTCGCGCAGGACATGCGGACCCGCCTCATCGACGTGTGCTCCCGCACCGGCGGCCACATCGGGGCCGGGCTGGGCGTCGTCGAGCTCACCATCGCGCTCCACACGGTCTTCGACACCCCCGCCGACCAACTGGTGTGGGACGTGGGGCACCAGGCGTACCCGCACAAGCTGCTCACCGGGCGCAACGACCGCCTGGAGACCCTGCGGCAGGAAGGGGGGCTGTCGGGGTTCCTGAAGCGCACCGAGAGCCCGTACGACACCTTCGGCGCCGGCCACGCCGCCACCGCCATCTCGGCGGCGCTGGGGATGGCCGCCGGGCGCGACGTGCTCGGTGAGCGCTTCAAGGTGGCCGCCATCATCGGTGACGGCTCGATGGGGTCGGGGCTCGCCTACGAGGGGCTCAACAACGCCGGTGACTCCGGGCGCGACATCATCGTGGTCCTGAATGACAACGAGATGTCCATCGCCCCCAACGTCGGCGCGATGCACAAGTACCTCACCAGCATCCAGCGCAACCCGCTCTACAACCGCCTGCGGTCGCGCATCGGCGAGCTGGTGGACAACGCGCCCGCCCCCTTCGCCGCGGCGGGGACGCTGGTGCGCAAGTGGGAGGAGAGCGTCAAGTCGTTCCTCACCCCCGGCGTGCTCTTCGAGGAGCTGGGGTTCCGCTACTTCGGCCCCATCGACGGGCACGACATCGATGCCCTGATGGACACCTTCGCGGCGGTGCGCGACATGAACACGCCGCGCCTCGTGCACGTGATCACCCAGAAGGGGAAGGGGTTCCCCGCCGGGGAGCACGGCGAGAAGTGGCACGCGCTCCCGCCCGGGCACGACCCCGCCACGGGCAAGCAGCTCGTGGCGTCCAGCGCCAACCCGGCCTACACCGCCCTGTACGGCAAGGGACTGGTGGAGCTGGGGGCTGAGCGCGACGACCTGGCGGTGATCACCGCGGCGATGCCCAGCGGCACGGGAACCGGCCCCTTCGCCAAGGCCTATCCGGCCCGGTTCTTCGATGTCGGGATCGCCGAGGGGCACGGCGTCACCTTCGCGGCTGGGCTGGCCACCCGCGGGGTCCGCCCGGTGGTCACCATCTATTCCACGTTCCTGCAGCGCGGCTACGACAACATCATCCATGACGTCGCCCTGCAGCACCTGCCGGTGGTGTTCGCCATGGACCGGGCGGGACTCGTGGGCGAGGACGGCGAGACCCACATGGGGCTCTACGACATCGCGTACATGCTGGCGGTGCCGGGCATGACGGTCACGGCCCCCAAGGACGCCACCGAGATGCTCGGGCTGCTGCGGGCGGGGGTGGAGCACCTCCATGGGCCCTTCTGTCTCCGCTACCCGCGCGATTCGGCCCCCGACGCCCCCCCCGCGATCGCCGAGATTCCCGCCACCCCGTACGCCACGTGGGAAGTGCTCCGTCAGGGGCGTGACCTGGCCATCCTGGCGGTGGGCACCATGGTGCGCCCCTCGCTCGAGGCGGCCGCCCAGCTGGCCGACGAAGGGCTCGACGTGACCGTGGTCAACTGCCGCTACCTCAAGCCCTACGATGAGGTCACGCTGCAGGCGGTGCTGGCCAATCACGGGCACATCCTGACCGTGGAGGAAGGGACGGTGGTGAACGGCTTCGGCGCCGCGATGGCGGCGGTGGCGCAGCGCCTCGCCCCGGCCGTGCGTGTGGCCGTCCACGGGGTGCCGGACCGCGTCATCTATGCGGCGCCGCGTCGACGGCAGCTGGCGCAGTGTGGACTGGATGCGGCCGGCATTGCGGCGCGCGTGCGGGCGCAGCTGGCGTCGGAGGCGCTGGCCGGCTGATGCCCCCAATTCGGATGGGGGTGATTGGGCACCGGGGATACGACGGGCTGCCGGCGATCCTGCATCGGCTGCTCGACGTGGCGCCGGGGCTCGGGGTGACGCTCGCGCTCGAGGAAGAGCTGTGGTCGCTGGTGCAGCGAGGGGAACCGCTGGGCGACCCGCGCAGCGTGGATGCGTTGCTCACCCTCGGCGGCGACGGCACGCTGCTCCGCGGGGCGCGCTTTCTCGAGGGGCATCCCAGCCCCATCCTCGGCGTCAACCTGGGGCGCCTGGGGTTCCTCACCACCTGTGGGCGCGACGACCTGTTTGCCGCCGTCGAGCGGTTCGCCGCCGGCGACTACATGGTGGTTCCGCGCATGGCGCTGGAGGCTTCGGCGATCGGGCGCGACGGTGAGGGACGCGGGCACTGGCTGGCGCTCAACGACGTGGTGCTGCACAAGGGGGGCTTCGCGCGACTCGTCCGCCTGACGGTCTCGGTGGACCAGGAAGTCATCGGCGCCTACTCCGCCGACGGCCTCGTCATCTCCACCCCCACCGGGTCCACGGCCTATTCGCTGTCCGCGGGGGGACCCGTGGTGGCGCCAACGGTGGAAAGCATCATTGTCACCCCCGTCTCGCCGCACACCCTTGCCATGCGCCCCCTGGTGCTCCCCCCCGAGGTGCAGGTGACGGTGCGCGCCGACGACGGGCCGGAGCAACTGCTGGTCACCGTGGACGGGCAGGTGGGCACCACCTTCACCGGCGGCGAGTCGCTGCTGGTCCGCAAGGCCGACAACCCGGTCCTCATCGTGCGCTTCCCCGGCACCACCTTCTTCTCGCGCCTGCGCCTCAAGCTGGGGTGGGGCGGGCTCACCGAGCGCGACGGCACGTACTGAGGGCGCGGGGTGCTGACGGAACTGCGCATCCGCAACGTGGCGGTGATCGACCAGGTCACCTTGGTGCTGGCCCCGGGGCTCAACGTGCTCACGGGGGAGACCGGGGCGGGGAAGTCGCTCGTGGTGGGCGCGCTGGAGCTGCTGCTGGGGGAGCGCGCGGCCGCCGATCGGGTGCGCGCGGGATGTGACAAGGGCTCGGTCGAGGGGGTCTTCGAACTGGGCGGTCGCCGCGAGGCGCTCGCGGCCTTCCTCGACGAGCGCGGGCTCGAGGCCCCCGACGGCCTGCTCGTCCTGCGGCGCGAGGTGGCGGCGACCGGGCGTTCGCGCGCATGGGTGAACGGCACGCCGGTGACCGCCGCGCTGCTGGCCGACGTGGGGGAGCAGCTGGTGACCGTGCACGGCCAGCATGAGGCGCGCCAGCTGGCGGATGCCGGGGCGCAGCGCGACCTGCTGGACGCCTTTGCGGGGGCGGAACCGCTGCGCGCGCGCATGGCCGCCGCCGTGGAGCGCCAGCGGCGCTGCGCCGCAACGGTGGACGCACTGCGCGCCGAGGCGACGGAGGCGGGTCGGCGGCGCGAGGAGTGGCAGGCGCTGGTGCGTGCCGTGGAGGAGCTCCGTCTGCGCCCCGGGGACGATGAGCAGCTGGACGCCGACATTCGCCGGCTGGCCCACGCGGAGGAGCTGCAGGGGGCCGCGCAGCAGGCGGTGGCAGCGCTGTCCGCCGAGGATCGCGGCGCGTTGGCACGGTTGGCCACGGTGCGTCGGGCGCTGGCGCAGGTGGCCCGCATCGATCCGGATGCCGCGCGGTGGGAGCCCGTGCTGGAGGGGGCCCGGGTGACCCTCGACGAGCTGGCGCGCGACTTCGCCGGGTACGCCGAGGCGGTGGAGGCCGATCCCCCTCGGTTGCGCGCGCTCGAGGCGCGCCGCGAGGCCCTGTCGGCGCTGCTCCGCAGGCACGGTCCCGCGTTGGCCGACGTGTTGGACGCGGCGGCCGCCGCCCGCGCGGGGCTCGCTCGGCTAGACGGGGAGGGGGCAGGCGTGGCCGAGGCGGAAGAGGCGCTGCGGGAGGCCGAGGACGAGATGCGACGGGAGGCCGTCGCCCTGTCCGCAACGCGCGCCGAGGCCGCCCGTCGCCTGGAGTCGGCGGTC
>JAGWYS010000171.1 GCA_018969225.1 Gemmatimonadota bacterium
GAGGGTGAGGGTGTCGGTCACGCCCTGCGCCGTGGCAAAGGCCGTGGCGGCGGCATTGGCGGCCCCGTCGGCCGCGCCGGGACCGGCGCGCCCCGTCCCTCCCACCCACACGGCGGCCAGCGCCGCGGCCAGCGCCGCCGGCACGCCCCAGCGCCACCGCGCGGGCGTGGTCACGGCGGGCGTGGGCGCGCGGCGCGCTGGGGCGCCGGTGCCGACCGCGCCCCCGCGCGCCACCGCCAAGGCGGGAGAGGCCATCCGCACGCGCACCGCCGCCAGCGCCCGCTCGGTGGCCTCCTCCGACGGCATCTTCGGTTCGGGGGCGGCCATCCGCTCCCGCACCAAGGCCGCGAAGGCGGCGTGCTCGGGGTGCGCGCGCTCCCATGCCGCCAGCACGGCCGGGTCGTCGGCATCGAGGGCGCGCGCCAGCGCCTCCCACTCCGGAGCGGAGGGGCCGTCGCCAGTGGCGGCTGCGGGATCGGGGCGGTCGGTCATACCCGGGGAGACACGGACGGGGAACGCGACCCTATGTGGGCGCATGGCGGGGGGGCGCGGCAACGGGTTCCCGGACAGCCGAAGGCGCACCAGGGAACCTGTCGTGGTAGTATACCCCGGCGGCCCCGCTCGGGGCGCCGACCACCCTTTCCCCTTCGCCCCGTGTCCGACGCCGACCTTCTCTCCCGCCTGCGGGCGGGCGATCACGGCGCCTTCGATGCCTGCTTCCGGCAGTGGTATCCGGCGGCGGTCCGGGCGGGCACGCGCCTGCTGCGCGACGAGGGGGTGGCCGAGGAGGTGGCGCAGGAGGTGTTCCTGGAGCTGTGGCGCCGGCGCGAGAGCCTGCCAGCCGACTTGGCGGTGGGCGGATATGTGCTGCAGGCGGTCCGCAACCGGGCGCTCAACCATCTGCGCCACCTGCGGGTGCGGCAGCGCGGCGAAGGGGTGGTGGAGCAGTTGCAGGAGCCGGTGCCGCACGCCGACGCCGGGGCCGACGCCCGGGAGCTGCAGCAGGCCATTGCCGCCGCCATCGCGGAGCTCCCCCCCCGCACGCGCGAGATGTTCCTGCTGAGCCGGGAGCGCAACCTCAAGTACGCCGAGATCGCCGAGCTGCTGGGGGTGTCGGTGAAGGCGGTGGAGGCCAACCTGAGCCGGGCCCTGCGGCAGCTGCGGGAACGGCTGGGGGCATTCCTCCCCGGCCCCTGAGCGCGCCGGGCACCGGGGGGACATAGGGGGGCACACGGCTGGCGTGTCTCCTGTCCGAACACCCGGCAGGACCGTTGATGGTCGGTTGCCGGCCCCGTGCATGTCACCCTGTCGTCCCTTGTCGAGGATCTGCCGATGCTCCGTTCGCTTCCGCGCGCCGTGTCCCGCACGCTGTCCGCCCTGACCGTGCTGGCCGCCACCACCGGCTGCACCGACACCCCGTTCGGCCCGCGCGAGGGACCGTGGCTGGCCGACGCCGGCTTCAGCACCACCCCGGCCGGGTTCGACCAGGTGAGCAGCAGCTACGCCGCCGACCCCAGCGGCATGCCGTGGGGCGGCCCGATGCGCGGCCGCGACGGCATGGGCCCCGGCACCGGGATGATGATGGGCGGCGGGATGCACGAGGACTTCCTGGGGAACGAGGGCCCCGGACGCGACGGGCGCGGGCGCGGCCCCGACTTCGGCCCCTTCCGGGTGCAGATCGACAGCAGCTGCACCGTGGGGGGCGGGAACGTCACCTGCGGCCCCTCCACCCGCGGCGGGCTCACCGTCACCACCGTGTACACGCTCACCGGCGCCAACGGGGCCGCGCAGACGAAGCTGGATTCCACCACCAACACGGTGCGCACCCGCAGCACCGTCAGCGGCACCGCCACCCGCGGCCGCGACGGCAGCGTGACCGCCACGGTGAACAACAGCAGCGATCGCACCGTGAGCGGGTTGGCGGCCGGGAGCGCGCAGCGCACGGTCAACGGCTGGTCGCGCGGCAGCGAGAACAGCCGCGGCACCAACCGGGACGGCAAGGCCTTCACGTCGGTGCGCACCAGCGCCGACACCACCACCGGGCTGGTGACCCCCACCACCCTGCCGAACGGCACCGCCTACCCCACGGCGGGGCGGGTGGTGCGCGCCATGACCGTGTCCATGACGGTGGACGGCACGACCACCAACAAGACCCGGCGCGAGGTGGTGACGTACGACGGCTCCGCCACCGCCAAGGTGACCATCACCGAGGACGGGACCACGAAGAACTGCACCATTGCGCTGCCGCGCGGCCGGCCGAACTGCGGCTGAGCCATCCCGGTGTGAAGGGAACCGCGGGGCCGGGGGCGCGCGGGGGTTGCGCGTCGCCGGCCCCGTGGGTCAAATGAGGGCATGACGACACCGGTCAGCGGCCATTCGCTGGCGCCGTCCCATGGCGCCCCCCGGCGCCCGGCCCCCTGGGCGCTGGGCCCCCAGGTCCCCTCCACCGGCAATCGCGTGCTGCAGGCGCTGGGGCGCGCCCTCCTGCGGGTCACGGGATGGCGCTTCGCCGGGGCGATGCCTGACGCCCCCAAGTTCGTGGTGATCGTGGCCCCGCACACCTCCAACTGGGACTTCCCGGTGGGGCTTGCCGCCAAGTGGGCGCTCATGCTGGAGTGCCGCTTCTGGGGGAAGGACTCGCTCTTCCGCGGCCCCCTGGGGTGGTTCATGCGCGCCAACGGCGGAATCCCCGTGGACCGCGCCAACCGCCATGCCGTGGTGGACGTGACCATCGAGGCGTTTGCCGAGGCGCCCCGCATGGTGCTGGTGCTCTCCCCCGAGGGGACGCGCAAGAAAGTGGACCGGTGGCGCACGGGCTTCTGGCACGTGGCCAAGGGGGCCGGGGTGCCCATCTGCTGCGTGGCCTTCGACTTTCCCAGCAAGACGATCCGGCTGGGCCCCACCACCACCGCCGACGAGGAGGACCCCGAGGCGGGGATCGCGCGGCTGCAGGGCTACTATGCCGGCGTGCGGGGGTGCAACCCCGCCCAGCAGTAGCGCCGGCCGGGCGGGGTCACGGCGCCACCGGGGCAATCGCGCGGGCCACCGACTCGAGCAGTTGGTCGAGGGTGCGCCAGTCCACCGGCTTGACGAGTTGCGCGGTGAACCCGGCCGCCTCCTGCTGCTCCGCGTCCACCGATTCCTCCCACCCCGTCTGCGCCACGCACACCAGCCGGTCGCCCCCCGGGAGCTGGCGCAGCGCCCGCGCCAGCACGTAGCCGGTGGTGTCGGGGAGCCGCAGGTCCAGCAGCGCCACCTGCGGCGCGAACTCGCCCGCCGCCTGCAGCGCCTCCGCGCCCGTGTGCGCCACGCGCACGACGTGCTGGCGCAGCTCCAGCAGCACCCCCTGGCTCACCGCCGCGTCCACGTTGTCGTCCACCAGGAGGATCCGCAGCGGGCGGCGGCGCGGGACCACGGCCGGGGCGGCAGGGCGCGCGGCGGACGGGGCGGGATTCGCCGTCGGCGATCCGTGCGGCGGGGTGCCGCGCGCCGACGCCGGGGTGCGCAGGGGAAGGCGCAGCTCGATGGTGGTGCCCCGCCCCAGCCCCGGGCTCTGCGCGCGCACCACCCCGCCGTGCAGCGCCACCAGCCGGCGCACCAGCGCCAGCCCGATCCCCAGCCCGTCGGTTGGCGTGCCGCTGGGGGTCTTTACGCGGGTGAACAGCTCGAACACCTCCTCGAGCTTGTCGGCGGGGAGCCCGGCCCCGGTGTCGCTCACCAGCAGCACGGCCTCGTCGCCGTGCGCGGCGGCGCGCACCGTGATGCAGCCGCCGGCGGGGGTGTACTTGGCCGCGTTGTTGAGCACGTTGGAGAGCGCCTGCGCCAGCCGCGCCCGGTCCCCCCGGACCTGCAGCCCCGCGCCGGGCACCTCCACCACCAGCGCGTGGCGCGCGGCCTCGATGCGCGGGCGGCTGATCTCCAGCGCCGCGTCCACCACCTCGGCGATCTCCACCGGCGCCAGCCGCAGCTCCACCTCGCCGCGGGAAATCCGGTTGACGTCCACGAGGTCGTCCACCAGCCGCACCAGCTGGTCCACCTGCCGGCGCAGGATCCCCAGCGCCCGGGCACTGACTTCGGGGTCAGCCGGGTCCAGCTGGAGCAGCTCGGTGGCCGTGCGGATCGGGGCCAGCGGATTGCGCAACTCGTGCGCGAGGGTGGCCAGGAACTCGTCCTTGCGCCGATTCAGCTCCTCCAGCGACTGCTCGGCGCCGCGGCGCACCGGGACGCCTGGCGCGGACGCGGGGGACGCGGGGGCCGCTGGGGAGGGAGGCGCCGGGCGATCGGCCGCCGCGCGCGTCTCGACCAGCGCGCGCTCCAACCGGGCCATCTCGCTCACGTCCCGCAGCACCGCCACGGCGGCGGCGGGCGCCGCCGCCGCCGGGGACGTGGGATGGACCGTCACTTCCGTGACGCCCCAGCGGCCGTCGGTGGTGACCATGGGGGCGCGAAACCGTCCGGTGCCGCCCCCCAGCGCCTGCTGGAGCGCCTGCCGCGCGTCGGCCACCGCCGGGGGGGCCCAGAGCGCGTCCCAGTGGACCGCCCCGGGGTCCGCTCCCGCGCCGGCCAGCGCCCGTTCCAATTCGGGGGTGGCGCGCAGGAGGCGCCCCATCGCGTCCAGCAGCACCACCCGCGGCGCGCATTCCCGCATCAGCAGCGGCGCCAGCGGGAGCATCCATTCCGGGACATTGGGCATCGTCATCCGTGGAGGCTGGATCCCGGGGCGCCGCGGCGCAATCGGGAGATGCCTGACACGGGTCCCGCCCCCACCACGGCCTCGCGGCGCCGCGACCAGAGGCAAAACATGACGCGGGCGTCATCTTTGTGGGGCCTCCCCCTTCCCTCCGGCCCGCCGGCGGGAGAGGTTACGGCACCCTTTTCCCGAGGCCCGCATGCGAGTGACCACCGTCGGCGTGATCGGCGCCGGCGCCATGGGGAGCGGCATCGCCGCCCTGGCGGCATCCGCCGGATGTCGCGTGACCCTGCTGGACATCCCCGGCGACGCCGACCCGGCGGCACCGGGGCGCAGCGCCCCCGCGCAGCGCGGGGTGGAGAAGGCCGCCAAGGCCAAGCCGGCGGCCTTCATGGACGCCGCGGCGGCCCGGCGCGTGCGCACCGGCAACACCGAGGACCACCTCCACCTGCTGGCCGACTGCGACTGGATCGTGGAGGCCATCATCGAGCAGCCGGCGCCCAAGCAGGCGCTGTTCGCGCGCCTCGAGGCGCTGGTGAAGCCCTCGGCGATCATCGCCTCCAACACCTCGGGGATTCCCATGGCGGTGCTGCTGGAGGGGCGCAGTGCCGCCTTCCGCCGCCGCTTCCTGGGGACGCACTTCTTCAATCCGGTGCGCCACATGCACCTGTTGGAGCTCATCCCCACGGCGGAGACCGACCCCGCGGTGCTGGCGGCCATGCGCGCGTTCGCCGAGCGCACGCTGGGGAAGGGGACGGTGGTGGCCAAGGACGTGCCGGGGTTCATTGCCAACCGCCTGGGCGTCTACGGCATGGTGGCCACCATGCGCGGCATGGAGCGGCACGGCCTCACCATCGACGAGGTGGACGGGCTCACGGGGGCGCTCATCGGGCGTGCCCGCACCGCCTCCTTCCGCACCAGCGACCTGTCGGGGCTGGACGTGATGGCGCACGTCACCGCCGGCATCGGCGCGGCCACCGGCGAGGACTTCGCGCTCCCCGCGTGGGTGCACGAGGCGCTCGTGGGCGCGGGGAAGCTGGGGGACAAGACCGGCGGCGGCTTCTACACCAAGACCCCGCAGGGGACGCTCACCTTCGACTGGCGCACGCGCACCTACGCGCCGCAGCAGCGCCTCGAAGGCGGCGAGCTGGGGGCGCTCATCAAGCTCCCCGTCGCGCAGCGCCTGGCGGCGGCGCGGCAGCTGCCGGGGGCGCACGGCGACTTCCTGCGCGCGCACCTGGTGGAGGTGGCGCACTACACGCTGCAGCGCGCCCCCGAGCTGGCGCACGACATCCCCGCCATCGACCGCGCCATGGAGTGGGGGTACGGCTTCGAGGCCGGCCCCTTCCGCGTGATCGACGCGCTGGGGGTGGAGTGGTTGCGTAGCGAGTTTGCCGCCCGCGGGCTGGCCGAGCCGTCGCTGCTGGCGCAGCTCGCGGGGACGGGGGCGCGCGGCTTCTACCGTGACGGCGAGGTGTTCGGCTTCGACGGGGCCTTCCATCCCGTGGAGCCGGTCCCCGGCCGCGTGTCGCTGGCGGGGCTGGCGGCAGCGGGACAGGTGCTGGCCGACAACGGCGTGTCGCGCCTGCTCGACCTGGGCGACGGCGTGGCCTGCTTCGAGTTCCGCTCCAAGATGAACTCCCTGGGGCAGGGGGTGCTGGAGGGGCTGGCGGCGGCGCTGGAGACGGTGGACCGCCTGGGGTACCACGGGCTGGTCATCGGCAACGAGGACCCGCGCGCCTTCAGCGTGGGGGCCGACCTGTCGGCGGTGGCCTTCGGCGTGTCGGCCGGGATGTGGGACGAGCTGGCCGAGTCGTGCAAGCGGTTCCAGGACACGGTGCAGGCGGTGCGGCGCGCCTCCTTCCCGGTGGTGTCGGCCACCGCCGGCTTGGTGCTGGGGGGTGGGTGCGAGTTCTCCATGCACGCCGACGCCGTGCAGGCGCACGCCGAGACCTACATGGGGCTGGTGGAGGCGGGGGTGGGGCTGCTCCCCGGCGGCGGCGGCACCACCGAGCTGCTGTTCCGGTTCACCACGGCGCTGGCGCCCTACGACGACGTGGACACGTTCGCGGCGGTGGCGCGCGCCTTCAAGCTCATCGCCTTCGCCACCACCAGCACCTCGGCGGCCGAGGCGCGCGTGCTGGGGCTGCTGCGCGAGACCGACGCCATCAGCATGAACCGTGACCGGCACCTGGCCGACGCCAAGGCGCGCGTGCTGGCGCTGGCCCCGGGCTACCTGCCGCCGCCGCCGCGCACCATCCGCGCGCTGGGACGCGAGGGGCTGGGGAACCTGCACTACGCCCTCTGGGCCGCGCAGGAGGCGGGGCAGGCCTCGGCGCACGACGTGCGCGTGGGGCGCGCCATCGCCGCGGTGCTGTGCGGCGGCGACGGCGCCCCGCGGATGGTCACCGAGCAGGACATCCTGGACCTCGAGCGCGAGCACTTCCTCTCCCTGCTGGGCACCGCGGAGACGCAGGCCCGCATCGCGCACACCCTCAAGACCGGCAAGCCGCTCCGCAACTAGCGGGCGCAGGAGACCAGCGATGACCGACGTCGTGATCGTGAGCGCCGTGCGCAGCGCCGTGGCGCGCGGGAAGGCCGATGGCGCCCTGGCGGGGGTGCACCCGGTGGACCTCTCCGCCGCGGTGATGCGGGGCGCGCTCGAGCGCGCCGGGACCGACCCGGCGACCGTGGAGGACGTGCAGTGGGGGTGCGCCATGCCCGAGGCGGCGCAGGGGCTCAACCACGCGCGGCTGGCGTGGCTGCGCGCCGGGCTGCCGGTGACCACCGCCGCCTCCACCATCAACCGCTTCTGCTCGTCGGGGCTGCAGGCGGTGGCCTACGGCGCGCAGTCCATCATGGCCGGGATGGGGGACGCCGTCCTGTGCGGCGGCATCGAGATGATGTCGCAGGTGCCCATGTCGGGGTACCACGCGCGGCTCGCCCCCGAGCTCACCGAGCAGATGATCGGCATGGGGTTCACTGCCGAGCGCGTGGCCAAGCGGTGGGGGATCACGCGCGAGGCGCAGGACGCCTTCGCGGCGGGGAGCCACCGGAAGGCCGCGACGGCGCTGGCGCACGGGGTGTTCGCGCCGGAGATCATCCCCATCCCCGTGACGCGCGACCGGTGGGAGGGCGCCACGCGCACCAGCACCACCGCGGCGTTCGCCGTGGACGAGTGCCCGCGCCCCGACACCACGGCGGAGGGGCTGGCCAAGCTGCGCCCGGCCTTCTCGGCCAAGGGGACGGTGACCGCGGGGAACGCCAGCCCCTACAGCGACGGGGCCGCGGCGCTGCTGGTCATGAGCGCGGCGCGCGCCAAGGCCGAGGGGCTCGCCCCGCTGGCGCGGTTCGTGAGTTTCGCCGTGGGAGGCGTGGAGCCCGACATCATGGGGGTGGGGCCCATCGTGGCGGTCCCCAAGGCGCTCAAGCGGGCGGGGCTCACCCTGGCCGACCTCAAGCTCATCGAGTTCAACGAGGCCTTTGCCGCGCAGGCGCTGGCGGTGATGGGGGAGCTGGGGTTCGACCCGTCCATCGTGAACGTGAATGGCGGCGCGATCGCGCTGGGGCACCCGCTGGGGGCCACCGGGGCCAAGCTCACCACGCAGCTCATCCACGAGCTGCGGCGGCGCGGCGGCGGCCACGGGCTGGTGACCATGTGCATTGGCGGCGGCATGGGCGCCGCGGGGATCTTCGAGGTGTACGCGTA
>JAGWYS010000172.1 GCA_018969225.1 Gemmatimonadota bacterium
GTGCGGCTGCACGTTGGCGTGCTCGGCGCCGAAGAGCCGCTTCACGCGGTCGATGGCCAGCTGCTCGACCTGGTCCACCACCTCGCACCCGCCGTAGTAGCGCTTCCCGGGGAGCCCCTCGGCGTACTTGTTGGTGAGGGGGGAGCCCATCGCCTCCATCACCGCCGGGGAGACGAAGTTCTCGCTGGCGATCAGCTCCAGCCCGTGGCGCTGGCGCTCCACCTCCTCGGTGACGAGCCGGGCGATCTCGGGGTCGGCGCCCTGCAGGGCCGCGCCGGGGGGGAGGCGATCCCAGCGGGCCCAGTCGCGGCTGGCGGCGGCGTCATGCGCGGTCATTCAGGTGCCCTCCGGGGCGGTGGCGGGGTCGTCATCTCGCTCGATCTTGTGCACGCGGCGCTCGTGGCGCCCCCCCTCGAAGGGGGTGTCCAGCCAGGCGTGGAGGATGGCCAGCGCGTCCTCGTCCGAGACGAAGCGGGCCGGGAGCACCAGCACGTTCGCGTCGTTGTGCTGGCGCGCGAGCGCCGCCACCTCGGGAGACCATGCCACGGCGGCGCGCACGCCGGGGTAGCGATTGGCCACGTAGCTCATCCCCAGCCCGGTGCCGCACAGCAGCACCCCGCGCGCCACCGTGCCGTCGGCGACCTGCTGCGCCAGCGGGTGCGCGTAGTCGGGGTAGTCGGTGCTGGCGGGGCCGTGCGTGCCGATGTCCTCGGCCTGGTAGCCCATGGCGGCCAGCGCGGCGCGCAGGCGCTCCTTGAGCGCGTACCCGGCGTGGTCGGAAGCGATGGGGATGCGCTCCCCCGGGCGTGCCACGTCCACCATGCGTCAGTCCTCCAGGGTGCCGTCGGCCGCGGCGGCGGCCGCGAGGGTCTCGCGGGCGATCACGATGCGCTGGATCTCCGAGGTCCCCTCGTAGATCTCCGTGACCTTGGCGTCGCGGAAATGCCGCTCCACCGGGTAGTCGGTAACGTAGCCGTAGCCACCGAACAGCTGCACCGCCTGGGTGGTCACCCACATGGCGGTTTCGGTGGCGGTGAGCTTGGCCATGCTGCAGAAGCGGGTGACCTTCTCGCCGCGCGCCTTGGCCGCCGCCGCCGCGTGCACGAGCGCACGGGCCGAGGTGATGCGGGCCGCCATGTCGGCCAGCTTGAATTGCACCGCCTGGAACTCGCCGATGGCCTTGCCGAACTGCTTGCGCTCCCCCACGTAGCGGGCGGAGGCCTCCAGCGCGGCGCGCGCGATGCCGATGGCCTGCGCGGCGATCCCCAGCCGCCCATGGTCCAGCGACCCCAGCGCGTACAGCAGCCCCTCCCCCTCGGCCCCCAGCAGGCGGTCGCCCGGGACGCGGCACTCCTCCAGCACCACCTGCACGGTGGGGGAGGCGCGCAGCCCCAGCTTGGCCTCCTTCTTCCCCACCCGGAAGCCGGGGAGATCGGGGGTGAGGATGAACGCCGAGATGCCGCGGGCGCCGCGGCGCGCGTCGGGGGTGTCGGTGCGGGCCATGCACAGCAGGACGCCGGCCTCGCTGCCATGGGACACCCACGCCTTGGTGCCGTCCAGGCGCCAGCCGTCGCCGTCGCGCACCGCCTGCGTGCGCAGGCTGGCGGCGTCGGATCCGGCCTCGGGCTCCGACAGGCAGAAGGCGCCCAGCGCCTCGCCACGGGCCATGGCGGGGAGGAAGCGGGTACGCTGGGCGTCGGTGCCGCGCTCCAGCAGCATCTGCACCGGGAGGGAGTTGTGCACGCTCAGCAGCACGGCCGCCGAGGCGTCGGCAACCGCGATTTCCTCGAGCGCCAGCAGGTACCCCTGCGGATCGAGCCCCAGCCCGCCGTGCGCCTCGGGGATGAGCATCCCGAAGAACCCCAGCTCGGCCATTTCCGCCACCATGGACCGGTCGAAGCGCTCCTCGCGGTCGCGCTCGGCGGCCAGCGGGGCGAGGCGGCGGCGCGCGTAGGCGCGGGCGAGGTCCCGCACCTCCCGCTGTTCATCCGTGAAGGCCAGCAGTCCCATGTTCAGTATTGGTAGAAGCCGCGCCCGGCCTTCCGCCCCAGCCACCCGGCGGCCACGTACTTCCGCAGCAGCGGGCACGGCCGGTACTTGGGGTCGCCCAGCCCGGCGTGCAGCACCTCGAGGATGGCCAGGCAGGTGTCCAGCCCGATGAAATCGGCGAGGGTGAGCGGCCCCATGGGGTGGTTCATCCCCAGCTTCATGACCGTGTCGATGGCCTCCGGGGTGCCCACCCCCTCCATCACGCAATAGACCGCCTCGTTGATCATGGGCATGAGGATCCGGTTGGCCACGAACCCCGGATAGTCATTGGCCTCCACCGGCACCTTCCCCAGCGCCCGCGCCAGCGCCATCACGCGCTGCGTGGTGTCGTCGCTGGTGGCGAGACCGCGGATGACCTCCACCAGCTGCATCACTGGCACCGGGTTCATGAAGTGCATCCCGATGACCGCCTCGGGGCGCCGGGTGCGCGCCGCGATCTCGGTGATGGAGATGGAGCTGGTGTTGGAGGCCAGGATGGCACCGGCGGGGGCGAGCCGGTCGAGGTCGGCGAAGATCCCGAACTTGAGGTCGGGGCGCTCGGTGGCGGCTTCCACGACGATGTCGGCGCCAGCCACGGCGTCCAGCGCGGTGGCCGTGGCGATGCGCCCCAGCGCCGCCTCCGCGGCGGCCGCGTCGAGGCTCCCCTTCCTGACCTGGCGGTCGAGGTTGCACGCGATGGTGTCGCGCCCGCGCGCCACCGCGTCCGCGCTCACGTCGATCATGGTCACCGCACACCCGCTGGCGGCGAACACGTGCGTGATGCCGTTCCCCATCTGGCCGGCGCCCACCACCGCGGCACGCCGGACGTCCCCCGTCCCCTGCGGCTCCATATGCCTCAGTCCCCGCCCGTCATCGTAGTGAATGATCTGTCGCGGGGCGGTGGCGCCCCAGCCACGCCCCCGCCCCCAGCACCAGCATGGCCACCGCCCCGCCTTCGGGGCCCCACGCCCCACCCGTGACCCAATCGGGCCCCCGCGCCACCGCCCGGTACCCGGGCGTGGCGAAGGGGAGCCCGCTCACGGGGAGGTGCAGCACCGCCGCCATGATCCAGTTCCACGCCAGATGCGCGGTGAACGCGGCGGGGAGGCTGCCGGTGCGTTCACGCACGAGCGCCAATCCCCATCCGGCCAGCATGACGGCCACCAACGTGCGCGGTCCGGCGCCGGGGTTGGCCGCATGCACCATCCCGAAGGCCACGCTGGTGCTCCACCGCGCGACCGCCGCCCCACCGGCCTCCGCCGCCACATCGTATAAGGCGCCACGAAAGACGACTTCCTCCCACAGGGCAGCTGGCGACAGCAGGAGGAGCAACCGTCCGGCCGTCCCCCACCAACCAGGCGAGGCGCTGCCTGACCCCGACGGCAGCTCCGGCGCCGGCACCGCCTCGAGCCGCAGCGCCCCAAGGAGGGCCAGCATGGCCGCCGTGACCAGGATGGCCGCGCCACCGACGGCCGCGCCGCGCGCGAGCCGGAACGGCGCCCACGCCCCGTCGCCCAGCCCCACCGCCGCCCAAGGGCGCTGGTCCACCACCCGCAAGAGCACCACGCAGGCGCCCAGCGCTCCCGCCAACGTGCTCCAAGGATAGAGCGGGACCGGGGTGCCGACCTGGCGGGTCGCCCACCGCCCGGCAGGGCCCAGCACCGACTCGGCAATCCCCTGCACCAGCACGAACGCCACGGCGAACGCGAGCAAGCGCCAGCCAACGCGCCCCACGCGGGCCCACCCGGCCACCGAGGCTCGCCAGGTCAGCCGACGCGCTCAACGGCCAACGCCACCGCGTCGCCGCCGCCGAGGCACAGCGTGGCCAGGCCGGTGCGGGCGCCGCGGTCCGCCAGCGCATGCAGCAGGGTGACAAGAACGCGGGCGCCGCTGGCGCCGATGGGGTGCCCCAGGGCGATGGCGCCGCCGTGCACGTTGACGCGCGCCGGATCCCACTCCAGCCCCGCCCCGTCGGCCAGCGCCTGCGCCGCAAAGGCCTCGTTGGCCTCGATGAGGTCGTAGTCGCCGATGACCGTGCCCTGACGCGCCATCAGGGCGCGGACGGCGGTGATGGGAGCGAAGAAGAGGTCCTGCGGGGCGCCGGCGCCGGAGCCGTAGCCGGTGATGCGCGCCAGGATGGGGAGCCCTTCGGCCACCGCGATCGCCTCGGTGGTCACCACCAGGGCCGCCGCGCCGTCGTTGATGGTGGACGCGTTCCCCGCCGTGACGGTGAGCGACGCCGGGTCGGCCCCCTTGGCGCCGAAGGCGGGGCGCAGTGCAGCCAGCGACGTGGCGGTGGTGTCCGCGCGCGGCCCCTCATCGGCGTCGATCACCGTGGGGCCCTTCCGCCCGGGGATCTCCACCGGCACGAGTTCAGCCGCGAACTTCCCGGCAGCCTGTGCCGCCACGGCACGGCGGTGTGATTCCGCGGCGAACGCATCCTGCGCCTCCCGGGTGACGCCGGCCTTGGCCGCCGTGTACTCCGCATGCGCGCCCATGTGCACGTGGCAGGAGGCGCACCAGAGCCCGTCGCGGATCATCCCGTCCACCAGCGCCTGGTCGCCCATCTTCACGCCACCGCGCAGGCCGTGGAGATAGTGCGGGGCATTGCTCATGCTCTCCTGCCCGCCCGCCACGATCACGTCGGCGTCGCCGGCCTTGATGGCCTGCGCCGCCAGCATCACGGCCTGCAGCCCGGAGCCGCACACCTTGTTGATGGTCATGGCGGAGGCCGTGGCGGGGATCCCGCCCCGGAGCATGGCCTGCCGCGCCGGCGCCTGCCCGGCGCCCCCCTGCAGGACCTGCCCCATGATCACCTCCTGCACGCGGGCGGGATCGAGCCCGCTGCGCTGCACGGCGGCGCGGATGGCCACGGCGCCCAGCTCCGGGGCGGTGAGGGGGGCCAGCCCTCCCAGGAAGCGGCCGATCGGAGTGCGGGCGGCGCCCACGATCACTGGCTGACGAGTGCGGTCGGTCATGCGGGCAAAGCTAACGGCGCCTCCGGTGGCCCGCATCCTGCACCAGATACGGTCATGTTTGACACCCTGCGCATGCTCATCGCCGACAGCCTGCCGGCCGTGCCCGACCTGGACCCGCCGATTGACGCGGCCGACATCCGGGTGGCGGCCGCCGCGTTGCTGCTGGCGATGGCCAGCGCCGACACGCAATCACGCCGGGACGAACGGGTGGTCATGCTGCGCGCCCTGACCACGTGGTTTGGCGTGGACCAGCGCGGGGCCATGGAGTTGCTGGAGGCGGCGGAGGACGCGTGGCGCGCCGGCGGCACGACGGACGGCTTCATCCGGCAGCTGTCGGAGGAATACGATCCGGACCAGCGCCTCATACTGGCCGACCTGCTCTGGGAGGTGGCGCGGGCCGACGGCTGGCTGGACGCGCGGGAAACGGCGCTGGCGTCGCAGCTCACCCGGTGGCTGGGGGTGGGCCCAACCGCAGCGGCGCACCCGCCAACGGGCGGCTAGCCGTCGTAGCCGACGACCAGGTTGCTCCCGGCCTGCCGGGCCCGCTCCACGGCGTCCTGCGCACCGGCCATGGCGGCCTCGAGGTTGTCAACCCGGTCCGAGATTTCCACCACGCCGATGCTGACCGTGGTCCGGAGGGGGCCGACCTCAAGGCTGTCGCTGGTCACGGGGGTGCGCTGGACGCGCTCCCGCACGCGTTCCGCCAGCACCAGCCCGCCGGCGAGGTCGGTGCCGGGGAGCAGCATGGCCACGGCCTCGCCGCCCACGCGCCCCACGGTGTCGGTGGCGCGCGACTCACGCTGGCACGCCCCCACGATGGAAGCCAGCCAGCCCGCGCCGAAGGCCTCCCCCAGCCGCGCCACCACCGACTGGAAGTCGTCGGGATCGACCAGCAGGAGGGCCAAGGGCTGGCCGTAGCGACGGGCCCGGGAGATTTCCGCCGTGGCGGCGTCGATGAAGCTCCGGCGCCCGAGCGAGCCGGTGACCCAGTCCCGGTTGTCGGCGGGGACGCCCCACGGGGGCGTGTCGTGCTGGCGCCGCTCCGGGACCGCGAGATCGGCCTCGTGCACCAGCACGGCGAGGGCGTCGGGGGCGGTGCGCACCAGCGCGAGCCGCACCGGACGCCCCGTCTCCGCGGGGCGAAGGACGATGGCATTGGCCACGACGCCGCGGGGCGCCTGATGCTCGCGCACCAGCGCCTCCAGCTGCGGGGCCGCCGATGCCAGGGCGGTGTAGAGGTCCTCGAGGGGTGCGGCCCCGGTGAACGGCGCCAGCAGCTGCCGCGCCGCCAGGTTGGCCTGGCGGACCCGGCCATCGGGGTGGCACACGAGGAGCCCGACGGGCGCCAGGGTGAACAGGTCGGCCAGCGCGTCGGGGGTCATGCGTGCTCCGGTGAGGCGTCGGCCCGGGGGCGGTCGGCGGGACGCCCCCCCT
Organism: Gemmatimonadota bacterium; assembly: GCA_018969225.1. GTDB lineage: Bacteria > Gemmatimonadota > Gemmatimonadetes > Gemmatimonadales > Gemmatimonadaceae > Gemmatimonas. The sequence continues at coordinate 6,441 of JAGWYS010000172.1, forward strand.
CCGGCGCGAGGGTGCGGTGGCGGACCTCGTGCAGCAGGCGCTCCACGAAGGCGTCCACCGCGAGGACCTCCTGCTTGGCACCGGCGCCGCGGGTGCGCAACGCGACCGTCCCCTCGTCGGCCTCCCGGCGCCCGATGACCGCCATGTACGGCACCTTGGCCAGCTCCCCCTCGCGGATGCGGCGGTTGAGCGTCTCGTTGCGGCTGTCCAGGGTGACGCGGATCCCCTCGGCGGCCAGGCGCGTCACCAGCGCCTGCGCGGGCCCGTCGTAGTCGGGGGCCACCGGGATCACCCGCAGCTGCTCGGGCGCCAGCCACACGGGGAAGGCGCCGGCGAAGTGCTCGATGAGGATGGCGATGAACCGCTCGAACGACCCGCTCACGGCGCGGTGGATGACCACCGGGCGGTGCGGCGCGTTGTCCTCGCCGGTGTAGGCGAGGTCGAAGCGCTCCGGCGCGTTGTAGTCGAGCTGGATGGTCCCCAGCTGCCAGGCGCGGCCGATGGAGTCGGTGACGTCGAAGTCGATCTTGGGGCCGTAGAAGGCCCCGTCCCCCGGCTTCCTCTCGTACGGCCGCCCGGTGGCGTCCAGCGCGGCGCGCAGCGCCCCCTCGGCGCGGTCCCACAGCGCGTCGGACCCGATCCGCTGCTCGGGGCGCGTGGCGAACTTGAGCGTGGCGGTGAGCCCGAAGGTGTCGTAGTACGACAGGATGAAGTCCATGAGGAACTTCACCTCGCCGGCCACCTGGTCCTCGCGCAGGTAGATGTGGCAGTCGTCCTGGGCGAACTGCCGCACGCGCGTGAGCCCCGACAGCGCCCCCGACAGCTCGTTGCGGTGCAGCACGTCGAAGGTGACGTAGCGGACCGGCAGCTCGCGGTAGGAGTGCTTGTGCGACGCGAAGTACAGGTGGTGCGAGGGGCAGTTCATGGGCTTGAGCGACATGTCGTGCTCGCCCGTCTCGCTGTCGAGCACCAGGAACATGTTCTCCTTGTACTTGCCCCAGTGCCCCGACTGCTCCCACAGCTTCTTGTTGTACAGCAGCGGCGTCTTGATCTCCTGGAACGCGCCCTGCTGCCGCTCCCGGACGAACCCTTCGAGGGTGTTGTACAGCGTGGTGCCCTTGGGGGTCCAGAACACGCCGCCGGGGGCCACCGGGAACAGCTGGAACAGCTCCAGCGACCGCCCCAGCACGCGGTGGTCGCGCTTGCGCGCCTCCTCGAGGCGGTGGAGGTGCTGCTCCAGCTCCTCCTTGCGGAAGTAGGCCGTGGCGTAGATGCGCTGCAGCATCTGCCGCTTCTCGTCGCCGCGCCAGTAGGCGCCGGCGGTGGAGAGGAGCTTGAAGTGCTTGAGCCAGGAGGTGTCGGGGACGTGGGGTCCGCGGCACAGGTCCACGAAGGGGCCGTCGGTGTAGGTGGAGATGACCTCGTCGCTCCCCTCGAAGTCGTCCAGCCGCTCGAGCTTGAGCGGGTCGTCGGCGAAGCGGCCGCGCGCCTCGGCCAGCGACACCTCCTCGCGGACGAAGGCGAACTTCTCGGCGACCACCTTGCGCATCTCCGCCTCGAAGGCCTCGAGGTCCTCGGGGGTGAAGGGGCGCGCCACCTCGAAGTCGTAGTAGAACCCCTCCTCGATGGCGGGGCCGAAGCCGATCTTGGCGTCGGGGCGCAGCCGGCGCACCGCCGTGGCCAGGATGTGCGCCCCCGAGTGGCGCAGCACGGCCAGCGCGCGCGGATCCTTCTCGGTGATGACCACGAACGCCCCCGACCGGCGCAGGGGGGTGACGAGGTCCTGCACCTCGCCGTCCACCGCCACCGCGACCGCCGCCTGCAGGAGCCGGGCGCCGATGGAGGCCACGACCTCCCGGGGCAGGGTCCCGGGCGGCA
>JAGWYS010000173.1 GCA_018969225.1 Gemmatimonadota bacterium
CGCGGAAAGGCGGGGTTGCGCGCATCGGCCACGCGCGGCGCGTCCACCACCTGCACCAGGTCGGTGCGCATGGCGGCCTGCAGCTCGGTCTGCACCAGCTGCTTCTTGAGCAGGGCAAACCCCTCGGCCAGCAGCGTGCGGTCGCGCACCAGCCGCACCAGCGCCATCTCGTCCTTGGGGAAGGCGTCCAGGTCGGCGGTGAGCGCCTTGACGGTGCCCGTGGCCACTGCCACCTGCTCTCCCAGCCCCTCCAGGTACTGCGTCCCCACCCGCCGCAGCTGCTGCTCCAGCTCGGCGATGCGCCCCTCGAGCTGCCGCATTTCATCGTTGCCGGCGGCACGGCGCACGGCCAGGGCGCTGCGCTGGTTCTCCAATTCGAGGAGGACCATCAGCACATCCTGCACGCCGCGGTTGCCAATGAGCGAGGGGAAGGTGGCCAGTTGGCGCCACGCGGCAGCGTCCCTCTCCCCCTTCGCGCGCGCCTCCACCAACGCCAGCAGTCGAGCCAACGCGTCGCGCTCCACTTCCAGCGCGTCAAGCGCGCCCTGCGCGGCGGCAATCCGCTTGAGCTGCGCCGTGGCCTGCTCCTCGGCCACCGAGATGCGCCGCGCCTCCTTGAACTGGCGGAGCTTCTCGTCGGCGGCGGCCAGGTTGCGCTCCCAGGTGGCGGTCTCGCGGCGCAACTCCTCCAGCCGACGCCCGTCGTCCCCCACCGCGTTGCGGCGCGTGTACCCCTCGTACGCCGACACGAGGGTGCGCACCACCGCCGCCGCCATGCGACGGTCGGGGTCCTCGAAGGCCACCTGCACCAGGCGCGTGTTCCCCTCCTGCCGGCGGATGTCCAGCCGCCGCGTCACCGCCTCCTCGGCCCTGTAGCGGGGCAACACGCGAATGCGCAGCTCGGCGGGGGGCGTGGTACCCGGGATGGCGTGCAGGCGCAGCCACCAGGGACCAGCGCGCAGCGAATCGCCCACGGCCACCTCCGGCGGCGGCGCCGGGGTGCCCGCCCACGCCTGCGCCGCGATGCGGTACCCGCCCCCGTCGGTGCGGGTGAGCACCAGCGTCCCCTCCGCTTCGGCGCTGTCGGCCGCCGCGCGGTCGCGCCGCACGGTGACGTAGGGCAGGCCGGTGGCGCTGTCGCGCCCGGTGGCGGGGCGCTCCACACGCACCGCCAGCGCCAGGGAATCCAGCACGGCGTCCAGCATCCGCTGGCTCTTGAGCACGCCGATCTCGGTCTCGATGTCGTCGCGCCCCAGCCCCAGCATCCCCACCCCGGGGAGGTCGGAGAGCCCCTGGGGGAGCGACGGCCCCTGCTGCGCGGAGCGGATGCGGATGAGCGCCGCACTGCGGTAGCGCGGCGTGGCCAGCAGCGTCCACAGCGCGACCGCCGCAAACACCGCAAACCCTGCGCCCATCGCAAGCCGGTGCCGACGTGCAGTGCGCCACACGGTGCCGCCACCACCGCCCGCCGGCATGATCACCCGGTTGTCCGCCACCGGCGCGGTCATGAGGCGAGGGGGGAACTGGAGATCATGGCGTCAGCGTCCCGCATGGGTGACCAGTGTCACCGAAAAAGTCTGGTTGAGAAAATCCACGCCCACATTGGTGCCGCGTGCAAAGTCGGCGGGGCGCGCCTGGTAAAGGTATGCCAGCCGAGCACCCCGCGCATAGTCCAGCAGCACGCGCGTGCGCCCCACCGTGGCGGAGGCGCGCACGCCGCTCAGGAGGGTGATGTCCTCCAGCTTGGGCTGCGGCACGACGGGGGTCCACAGCACGTCGTTGTTCCAGCGGATGCGCGCCGCGTACGCGCCCAGGCGCAGGCGCCCGCCGTACCAGTCGGCGCTGACCCACTGCGACGAGGACCCCGGGCCGATGGCGGCCCCCAGCACCTTGCCGCGATGGGTCCAGCCCTGCGGGATCACCCGGCTGGTGTAGCTGACGCCCGCGTCACGCACGCGCCCTGACGCGTCCTGCTCCAGCTGCGTGGCCTCGGCGTTGAGCTGCAGCGCCCCGCCGCGCAGCGGGCGGGCCCACAGCACGCCCACGGTGTATCCCTGCGAGTGCCCCGGATACTCCAACAGGTCGCGCAACGACGCCGGCTCGGCAAAGCGCGCCCACTCCACGTAGACCTCGGCGCCCACCGGCGCCACCAGCCAGCGGGCGAAGAGCGCGGTGACCTGCTCGCGCGAGGTGCCGGGTGCCCCCGGGCGCCCCACGGGGGCGAAGACGCGGAAGGCGCTCCCGAGTCGGGGGGCGGGGCCGTCCTGCGAGCTCATGACCAGGCGGGCGAGCCCCACGGTGAAGGCGCTGTCCCCGCGAGGGGTCAGCTGCAGCAGCGCCCCGCCAAGGGCGCGGAAGTCGTTGTCCGGCGCGCTGTCGAAGAAGGCCGATTCCTGCAGCCGCCCCACCAGCCACTGCGCGTGCAGCCGCCCCACGGGGGTGCGGAGCCCCTGGCGCGTGGTGAGGGTGGCGTGCGGAAACCCCTCGGCGTTGCCCCCCAGCAGCAGCTGGTTGCGCACGCCGGGGCCCCAGGTGAGCTGCTCGGTGCCCACGGACAGGGTGGCGCCGGGGAGGTCCACCGCCAGCGCACTTTGCCCGGGCACCGTGCGGGTGAGGCGCTGGTTGCCGAAGCGGAAGGGGAGGTCGATGGAGAGCGGCGCGCCCAGGAAGGGGTTGGCCCAGACGGAGCGCGCCGGGGTGATCCCCTGGACGTACGGGATGACCTGAAAGCGGGTGTTGGCAGAGGTGGTGTGCTGGGGTGCCAGCGCCAGGCGCACGGGGCCAACGCGCAGCGCAAGCCCGGCGGTGACCAGCGTGGAGGTGCCGCGCCCCGCCCAGAGGGTGCCATCGCCCAGCGAGTGGGGGATATCGCTGTTGTGCACCGTGCGGAGCTCCGGGGCCAGCAGCTGGAGGGTCACGCGACGGTGCGACGCGGAAGGCGCTGGCGGCTCCAAAGCCCGCAGGAGCATGGAGGGGGAGCGGAACATCCAGCGTGCCGCGGTCTCGGATGAAGCCGTGCCCGGGGCACGGATGCTGTCGAGGGCGGCGGCCAGGCGGAGCCGCTCCTCGGTTTCGCTGCCGGCCAGCGGTACGCCGGATACCAACCGGGCCCGTTGCGCGGGGACGCCTTGTGCGCGAGCACTTTGCGCGGCCACGGGGGGCGTGGCGACCGCCGCCAGGCAGAGGGCGGCCGAGGCGCGCCAGGCGGGTGACAAGCGTGGGACCATGAACCGGGTAAATTAGCGCGATGCGTGTGGACCGGAGCGCGACTCGGCGCGGTGTGGTGTTATGCAGCGTAGGGGTGGTGGTGGCGGCGCTCTTGGCGCCCCTTCTTGCTGCCGTGGCGCAGGGACCCGCGCGGCTGGATGGGGGGGGCGCGCTGGAAGTGGGGGGGGAGGCGGAGCGCTACCTGCGTGCGCTGGAGCTGGCGGGAAGGGCGCCGCGCATGGGGTGGACCGTGCGCCCGCAGCTGCCGGCCAACGGGCGCCGATTTGTCACCGACAGCGCACACCCGTGGATGACGCGATGGGGCAGCGATGATAGCGCCATGATGCGCGGGAAATTGCGCGTCCGTTGGATGCGTCCTGGGGGGAAGCTCACCTGGAACAGCAGCTACCCCAGCACCGACGGGCGGGGGCCGGCGTGGATGGGTCGAGGCCCCACGGCGGAGTTGCGCGGCGGTGCCGTGGCGTGGCTTGGACCGTTGCGGGTGCAGCTGGCGCCGGTGGCGTTCTGGTCGCATAACACCGCCTTTGCAGCGATAATCGGCGCGCGTCAGGGTGGGGCCCAGTACCGGGACCCACGCTTCCCGGGAAACATCGACGTCCCCCAGCGTTTCGGGAGCGGGAGCTATGCCCGGGTGGACCCGGGGAACAGCACGCTGGCGCTGGAGCTGCCGGGAACCGAAGTGGGGGTGTCGTCCGCCGCCCAGGTGTGGGGCCCCGGGCGCGAGTATCCGCTGATGCTGTCCGGGAATGCCGGCGGCATTCCGCACGCCTTTGCCGGCACGCGCCGCCCCTTGCCGGTGGGCTTTGGCACCGTGCAGGGGCGGGTGATTGCCGGGCGCCCGGCGCAGACGGCGTGGTCGCCGCTGGCCGGCGACTCCCGCACCCGCTGGGCGATGGCGGTGGTGGGGAGCTTCTCCCCGCGCGGCGTGCCCGGGTTGGAGGTGGGGGGCACACGCTTCATCCACGCGCTGTACCAGGGGGCGTTTTCGCCGGGGGAGATACGGCGCCTGATATCCGGGGGCACCTACCAGGGGAGCGGCTTCGAGAACCTGGCCACCGAGAACCAGATGGCGTCGCTCTTTGTGCGGTGGGCGTTTCCGCGCGCGGGGCTGGAGGTGTACGGCGAGTACCTGCGCGACGACTACTCGTCGGAGATGCGCCGTGCGCTGCAGTACCCCGACGACCTGCGCGCCTTCATGGTGGGCGCGCAGCGGGTGCTGACGTCAACACCCACGCGGCTCAGGGTGTGGCGGTTGGAGCTGGTGAATGGGGAGCTCCCCATGTCCAACAGGGCGGAGCGGAGCGGCAACTTCACGGGGACCGGCTTTCCGCTCCCCGTCTATCTACACTCTGGCGTGAACCAAGGGCACACCCACCACGGCCAGCTGCTTGGCTCTCCCGAGGCGTATGGAGGCGCGGCGTGGCGCACGGGGGTGGACCAGTTCACCGCGGCCGGCCGGGTGTCGGTGACGGTGGAGCGGGCACTGCGCATGGACTGGCTGCCGGATGTGACGCTTCGGCGCAACGAGGTGCCGCGCGACGTGGTGTACGCGGTGGGCGCCGAAGTGGTGCGCTTCGTGGGGGCGATGGAGGTGGGGGGGGCGCTGACCGCGATGGTGGAGCTGAACCGCAACCTGGAGCGCGGGAACGACGTCCCCAACCTGCGGCTGGGTGCCTGGTTTCGGGGGTTTCGCTAGGGGCGCACCAGCACCGCCACCACGCCCATGAGCGACAGCATGGACGTCAGCAGCACCACGCTGTTGCGGTCCCACCAGCTGCGGCGGTCGAAGATGATCTGGTCCCCCGAGCGGAGATCCAGCTCCGAGAGGGACGAACCCGCGCCGATGCGCGTGGACACCGTGACCCCGTTGCGCACCACGCGCACCCGGTCCAGCGCGCCGTCCTCTGACGGCCCCCCCGCCATGGCCACCACGTCCACCACCCCCACGGTCAGGTCGGCCAGGTGGCTGCCAGGGCGCTCCACGGCCCCCAGCACATGGATGCGCCGCAGCGGGGTGACCACGATGGAAGTGGTGGTCAGCTCACGCTGGTACCCCGCCAGCAGCGAGTCGCGCACGGTGCGCCACGCCAGCCCTGCGGTGCGGCGGCGCCCCAGCAGGGGGAACGCCGAGGTGCTGTCCTCCTCCACCAGCACATCCCCCGACAGCGTGGGCTCACGCCAGATGGCCACCCGCACGTAGTCGCCCGGGCGCAGCTGGAGCGTGGCGGCCGAGGGGGGCGGTGCAGGCGGCTGCGCGGGCGTTTGCGTTGCTGGTTGCGCCCGCAACCCCGCCGCGGGTGTCACCAGCGGGGCGAGCGCCACGGCGCCCGCAATGAGCAGCGCAGCCAGCAGGGGGGCAGGAGTGCGACGCATCTTGGATAAATTAGCGGGATGCCCCCCCGATTGCTGATCGATGCGCGAATCCCCCACGCGGCGGGGCTGGGTCGCTACGTGCGCGAATCGGCGCTGGCGCTGGCGCAGCTGGGGCGCTTTGGCGAGATCGTGCTGGTGGGGGACGGCGACGGGTGGGAGCCCACCCGCCGCGAGATGGCAGGGCGCGTGCGCGTGCACCATGTCCCGTGGCGCCGCCACGACCTGCGCGTGCCGCTGGGGTGGCGCCGCGCCGTGGCGCCGCTGGCCCCCGGGGCCGTGACCTGGTTTCCCCACTGGGATGCCGCCTGGGGGGGCGCGTGGAACGGCGCAGCGCCCCACGACGCCACGCGCCCCGTGACCACGCTGCACGACCTCATTTTGGTGGAGCGCGGCGGCGTGGGCGCGCGGGTGGTGACCGCCTGGATGCGGCGGGTGATGGCTGCCAGTCGGGGGTTTGTCACCGGCACCCGCGCCTCGCACGACGCCTTCGTGGCGCGCTTCCCCCAGCTGGCCGGGCGGGTCACGATCGTGCCCCACGGGGTCTCCCCCGCCTGCCTGGCCGCAGGGGCTGCGGCCCCTGTCGAGACGCTCCCCCCCACCTCGTCTCCCCCGTACCTCTTGGCGGTGGCCACCAAGCGCCCGCACAAGCGCCTGGAGGTGGCCATTGCGGCCTTTGCAAGCCTCGCGGCCGCCGACCCCGTGTTGCGTCTGGTGCTGGTGGGGGAACGTACGCCGCACCTGACGGTGCTGACGGCGCTGGCCAAGCGGCTGGGGGTGGCCCACCGCGTGGACGATGAGGCCGGGCTCTCCGACGAGGCGCTGGCGGCGCGCTACGCGGGGGCCGAGGCGGTGCTGGTGTGCTCGCAGGCGGAGGGGTTCGGGATGGTGCCGCTGGAGGCGATGGCCGCGGGGGCACCGGTGGTGGCCACCCGCCACGCGGCCACCGCGGAGGTGGTGGGAGACGCTGCGGCGCTGGTCCCCCCCGACGACGACGCGGCCATGGCGGCGGTGGTGCGCCGGTGGCGCGAGGCCCCCGCCGAGCGCGCCGCCATGGTGCGGGCAGGGCGTGCGCATGCCGCCCGCTTCACCTGGGCGCGGTCGGCGGAGGCGCTGGCCAACTGCTTGCTGGCGGGGGGCGGCGCATGAAGGTGGCCATCGTCCACGATTGGCTGGTGGTGCATGGGGGCGCCGAGAAGGTGCTGGATGAGATGCTGGCGCTCTTCCCCGAGGCTGACCTGCATGCCCTGCTGTGCCACATGCCCGGCGAGCCGCCGCGCCGCTATCGCGGGCGCCCGGTGCGCACCAGCTACATCCAGCAGCTGCCCGGGGGCGTCTCGCGCTACCGCCACTGGCTGCCGCTCTTTCCGCACGCCATCCGGTCGCTGGACCTCTCGGCGTACGACCTCGTCGTCAGCCTCAGCTCCTGCGTGGCCAAGGGGGTGCGCGTGGGCCCGCACCAGCGCCATGTGAGCTACTGCTTCACCCCCGTGCGGTACGCCTGGGACCTGCGCGAGCAATATCTGGACACGGCGGGGTTTCGCGGGGTGGCGCGGTGGGGGGCCACCCACCTGCTGGAGCGGCTGCGCCGCTGGGACGCGCACTCCAACGATGGGGTGCACCGCTTCGTGACGCTGTCGCACCACATTGCCAACCGCATCCAGCGCTGCTACGGCCGGGAGAGCACGGTGGTGTATCCCCCCGTGGACCTGGGGCGCTTCACCCCGGCCGACGTGCCGCGACACGGCTTCGTGACCGCGTCGCGGCTGGTGCCCTACAAGCTGGTCCCCATGATCGTGCGCGCCTTTGCCGCCATGCCCGATTGTCCGCTGACGGTCATTGGTGACGGCCCCGACCTGGCGGCGTGCCAGCGCGCCGCGGCGGGGCACCCGCACATCCGCGTGCTGGGGTACCAGAGCGACGAGCTGCTGCGGGCGGAGCTGCAGCGCGCGGAGGCGTTCGTGTTTGCCGCGCTGGAGGACTTCGGCATTGCCCCGGTGGAGGCGCAGGCGTGCGGCACGCCGGTGATCGCCTTTGGCGTGGGCGGGGCCACCGAGACGGTAGTGAATGGTCACACCGGGCGCCTGTTTGCGCGGCAGGACGAAGCGGCGGTGCGCGAGGCGGTGGCCGCCTTCCGCGCGGCGCCTCCGCCCACCCCCGCCGCCTGTCGGGGCAACGCCGAGCGATTCTCCTCCGCGGCGTTCCGCGCGGGGATGCTGGCGGCCGTGGAGCAGACGCTGGCGGGGGCGCCGTGACCCCTTGGCGCCGGGCGGTGCTGCTGGGGGGGAGCGGCTTCTGCGGCGCCCACCTGGCAGAGTTGCTGATTGCGTCGGGGCGCGCGGAGTCGGTGTGCCTGGTGGACCTGCGGGCGCCCCGCCCCGGGGCGTACACGCGTGCCTTTGACGCGCTGCTGGCCGAGGGGCGGATTGTGTTTCACCCGGGGGATGTGCGCGCGCCGCTTTCGGTGCCTCCGGGGCCGGTGGATCTGCTGGTGAACCTGGCGGCGGTGCACCGCGAGCCCGGGCACGCGGCGCACGAGTACTTCGCCACAAACGTCCCCGGCGCGCACCACACCTGCCAGCTGGCCGACGCCACCGGGTGCCCGGCCATGGTGTTCGTGAGCAGCATTGCCGTGTACGGGGCGCACGACACGCCGCGCACCGAGGGGTCGCCGCTGGTGCCCACCTCCCCCTACGGCGCCTCCAAGAAGGAGG
>JAGWYS010000174.1 GCA_018969225.1 Gemmatimonadota bacterium
GCCGCCCCGGCGCCTGCCGCCCCGGCGCCTGCCGCCCCGGCGCCTGCCGCCCCGGCCACGCTTCCCGCGGGCGGCGCGCGCGAGACGCGCGAGAAGATGACCACGCGCCGCAAGCGCATCGCCGAGAACCTGCTGCAGTCGCAACACGCCACCGCGCACCTGACGACCTTCAACGAGATCGACATGACGGCGATCTCGGCGCTGCGCGACCGGCTCCGCGAGCGCGTGGAGAAGGCGCACGGCGTGAAGCTGTCCTTCATGCCGTTCTTCGCGAAGGCCGCCTGCCAGGCGCTCAAGGCGTACCCGGTGGTCAACGCGCAGATCGACGGCGACCACATCGTCCACAAGCACTACGTCAACCTCGGCATCGCCGTGGCCAGCGACGCCGGGCTGGTGGTCCCCAACCTGAAGGACGCCGACCGCAAGTCGGTGGTGGAGATCGGGCGCGACATCGCGGCGGTGGCCAAGCGGGCCCGCGACGGCAAGCTCACCATGGACGACCTCACCGGCGGCACCTTCACCATCACCAACGGCGGGGTGTTCGGCTCCCTCATCTCCACGCCCATCATCAACTATCCGCAGGTCGGCATCCTGGGGCTGCACAAGATCCAGGACCGCCCGATGGCGGTGGACGGGCGCGTGGAGATCCGCCCCATGATGTACGTGGCGCTGTCGTACGACCACCGCCTCATCGACGGCCAGCAGGCGGTGCTCTTCCTGGTGCGGGTGAAGGAGCTGATGGAGGATCCCGCCGCCATGCTGGTGGAGTGACCATGTCCGCGGCGCAGACGGTGGACGTGGTGGTGCTGGGGGGCGGCCCCGGCGGGTACGTGGCCAGCCTGCGCGCCGCGCAGCTGGGGCTGTCGGCGGTGTGCGTGGAAGCCGACGCCACGCTGGGGGGGACGTGCGTGAACGTGGGGTGCATCCCCTCGAAGGCGCTGCTGCAGTCGTCGGAGCACTTCGACTTCATCCGCCGTCACGCGGCGGAGCACGGCATCCGCGTGGAGGGGGTGGCGCTGGACCTCCCGGCCATGATGGCGCGCAAGGCGGAGGTGGTGGCGCAGAACACCAAGGGGGTGGAGTTCCTCTTCCGGAAGAACAAGGTGACCTGGGCGCGCGGCTTCGGCACGCTGCGCCCCGGAAACGTGGTGGAGGTGCGCGCCAGCGACGGCACCATCACCGCGTGGCATGGCCGGTCGGTGATCCTCGCCACGGGGTCGGTGCCGGTGCAGCTCCCCTTCCTCCCCTTCGACGAGGAGCGGGTGCTCTCCAACGTGGGGGCGCTGTCGCTGCCGGCGGTGCCGCAGCGGCTGCTGGTGGTGGGGGGCGGCGTGATCGGGCTGGAGCTGGGCTCGGTGTGGCGGCGCCTGGGGGCGGAGGTGACGGTGGTGGAGTACGCCCCCACCATCCTTCCGGGGAATGACGAGGAGCTGGTGCGCGAGGCCGACCGGATCTTCCGCAAGCAGGGGCTGGCGCTTCGCACCAGTACGAGGGTGACGGGCGCCGAGGTGCGCGCCGACGGCGTCACGCTGACGGTGGAGAAGGACGGCGCCACCGAGGTGCTGGCGGGGGACCACGTCCTGGTGAGCGTGGGGCGCAAGCCGTCGCTGGGCGGGGTGGACGCGGCGGCGCTGGGGCTCGCGCTGGGCGCGCGCGGCGAGATCCTGGTGGACGACCAGCAGCGCACGAACCTGCCCGGGGTGTACGCCATCGGCGACGTGTGCGGCGGCAAGCTGCTGGCGCACAAGGCCGAGGAGGAGGGCGTGGTGGCGGCGGAGGTGATTGCGGGGAAGCCGTCGCACATGCACCACCACCTGGTGCCGGGGATCGTCTACACCTGGCCCGAGCTGGCCATGGTGGGGCTCACCGAGCAGGAGGTGAAGGCCAGCGGGCGTCCCTACCGCGTGGGGAAGTTCCCCTTCAGCGCCAACGGGCGCGCGCGGACCATGGGGGAGACGCAGGGGTTCGTGAAGTTCGTGGTGGACCGCGAGAGCGACGAGATCCTGGGCGCGCACATGGTGGGCCCGAACGTGGCCGACCTGATGGCGGAGGTGGTGCTGGCGATGGCGTACCGGGGGAGCGCGGAGGACATCGGGATGACCGTCCACTCGCACCCGACGCTGAGCGAGGTCACGAAGGAGGCGGCGCTGGCCGCGCTGGGGCGGGCCCTGCACATGTGAGGGGGGCGCCCGCCGGGGCCTCGCCGTCGGATGCGACACGGCCGCCCTGTCGATGCCCGGGGATCGACGGGGCGGCCGTGGTGTTGCGGGCGGCGCCTGCGCGGTGCGTGCGCGACCGCGCGCGCGACCGTGCGACGTGCTAGCGGGGCGCCTCGCCGGCGCGGTTGATGTGCCGGGGAGCGGCCGGACGCGCGGTGGCCGGCGCGTCGGCCTTGGGCATGTCGGCCAGCTGCGCCGCAGGGGGCACCGACGGAAGCGCGGCCATCACGGCCTGCAGCAGCGAGGCGGGCGCCGAGCGGGTGCGATGCACCTCCACCTGCACCGTCAGCTCGCGCCAGAACCGGACGCGATCCGCAGCGGCGCCGTGCGCCTCCGCCTCGGAGGCCTCGCCGTCCAGCCAGGCATGGATGGCCGCCTGCGACCCGTCCGCCGAGGCGAAGGCCGGCAGCGGCACCTCGCGATCGGCCGGGCGCCGATCCGCCATGGGGCGGTCGCCGGCAGCTCCGCGCCCGGCGGCACCCTCGGGGGCATCATCATGGTGGTCGCGCATCATGCGTACCGCTCCTCGAGAAGGGCCTGAAGCGCTTCGCGTGCCCGGTGCACGCGCATCTTCAGGGCGCCGACAGTGGTCCCCAGCAGGTCAGCCATCTCCTCGTAGGACCGGCCTTCAACATGCTTCATGATGAAGGCCTCCCGCAGGGAGGGGGCCAGCGTGGCGAGCGCCGCGTCGAGGTCGCGCCGCAGTTCGGTGCGGTCGAGCTCCTCGTCGGGCATCGCGTAGCCGGATGGCTGGTCGTCTTCCTCGTAGCTCAGGTGGGTGCGTCGGATGTTCTTGAGCCAATCCTTGCACCCATTGGCCACGATCCGGAACAGCCAGGCGTCGAAGCGGCCGCGCACCTCGCCCAGATGGTGGTAGGCCTTGATGAACGATGCCTGAAGGATGTCCTCCGCGACGTCCGGACTGCCGGTCATCCCGAGAGCATGCCGGTACAGCGGATCACTGTACCGGCCGATCAGGACCGCGAAGCTTTCGCGGTCACCACCCATGATCCGGGCGATGACCTCCTGGTCGGAATCGACCTCAGGGAGCGGAAGCAGGGGGTCAGTCATGGGCTTGGTCACAGTAATGCCCAATCCTACCGCCTGTCACCCCTGAGCGTCCACCCCGCAGGCACGCGGCGCTGACCACCTCGCAGCAAGGACGCGCCATCGCGCAGGAGGTCACACGGGTAACCCGGCTAGTATCGGCAGGTGGGTGAACGCACTCCAGTGTTTTTCGCGAATCAGGGCGCCATGAGCGTCCAGGACCGGGGGAGGGAGGCGCACGGCCCCGGGGTGGGCCGGGGGAATTCCGCCCCCCGGCTCGGCCCCGCTCCCCGCCAGGGCCTCGCGCACGGTTCGCACCAAGCCGCACGGCACCCCCGCCTCGGCGAGCCGCGCCATCCAGCTGGCGGCCGGGGCGGTGGCCAGCCGGTCGGCGATGGCCGCGACGACTCGTGTCCGCTGATGCACCCGCCCGGCGTTGGTGGCCAGCGCGGGATCATCCGCCAGCGCCGTGAGCCCCAGCACCCGGGCGGCGGCCACCCACTGGGCGTCGGTGCCCACCGCCAGCACCACGGCACGGTCCGCCGCCCGGAACAACTGGTAAGGGACCAGGTTGGGGTGGGCATTGCCCCAGCGCCGCGGCTCCTCCCCGCTGACCAGCGCATTGTGTGCCACATTGGCCAACCCCGTCAGCGCGCTGTGCGCCAGCGACACGGTCACGTGGCGGGCCTCCGGAGGGAGCCCGGCCGGGGTGCGCTCGCGCGCCGCCAGCAGTGCCAGCAGGGCTATGACGGCGTCCTTGCCGGCCAGCACGTCGGCGAGGGCCACCCCGGCTTTCATGGGTTCCCCCTCGGGCTCGCCCGTAATGGCCATCCACCCCTGCTCGGCCTGCACGACGAAGTCGTAGCCGGGGCGGGTGTTCCCCGGACCGAAGCCGGTGATCGTGCACCAGAGGAGTCGTCTGTTTTGCGCCAGCATCGTTTCAGCATCAAGCCCGTACTTGTTCAACACGCCCGGGAGGAAGTTTTCCACGACGAGGTCAGCGCCGCCGATCAGGGATCGCAGGAAGTCCTGGTCGGCCGGGTCGGCAAAGTGCGCGGCGACAGAGAGTTTGTTGCGATTGGCGCTTTGGAAGTACGCGGCCTGCCCGTCCGCATCGAACGGGGGTCCCCACCCGCGGGTGTCATCCCCCGTTCCGGGGCGCTCCACCTTGATGACGTGCGCGCCGAGGTCGCCCAGTGTCATGGCGGCCAGCGGGCCGGCGAGCACGCGCGACAGGTCGAGGACGCGGACGCCATCGAGGGGAAATGCTCTGTTCATGGCGCAATGCTGGTTTGATGATGTTGGATTTTATTCGAGACCGGATCCGGCGGTGTGCGACGGGGCCCGGGGTCCCAGAGAGGGAACCCCGGGTGGCTTCATGGGGTTTCACCGCCGGGACGCCTTGCATAGATGGCGGGAAATCATATAGTTACCCGCATTCCGGGCATGCGAAATGGGAACCCGTCAGACGGCAGCCCCTTTGCGCCATGTCCCGATCAAGTCCGGTGGCTGACTGACAGGAGAGCGCACGGGAGATGGCGGAAGAGCCGATGGTGGATGACTCGCTGCTTGCGGACGGCGATACGGCGCCCTCGGCGCCGTCCCCGCGTCGAGGCCCCGGGCACCGGGGCGCCGATCAACGGGACACGGCGGCCGAAATGGCGGCGCGCGCCCACGAGATCAGCCTCGAGGCGGGCAGCCGGATGGCGGGGGTGATGCGGAGCGTGGTCGGCGCCGCCGCCGGGACCGCGCCGTTTTCCGTGGAGAGCTGCCGAGAGCTGATCACCTACATGGTGCGGCGTGGGCAGATGGGGTCGGACGAGGCGGAGCTGCTGATCCAGCAGACCGAAGCCGCGTACGTGGCGCAGTTCGGCTCGCTCCCCAAGCCTGAGCCCAAGGCGGCGCCCCCGAAGCCCATTCCGTTGGGGCAGCTCCCCAAGGCGGTCGATGCACCGGCCGCCGCGGCCAAGGCCGCGCTGCAGGCGCGGGCCGCCATGCGGATCGAGCCCCAGAAGCCGTCCGACCGGGTCACCTTTGCCCCGCTCCCGCCGAAGCAGGCGAGCAAGGGGAGCGCCCCCGTGGTGGCGGAGAACAGCGGGGCGGCCCCCAGCGAGGAGGCGTCCGGTGCCCCTCGCGGCAAGCCGGACCCGTCCCCCGCCAAGGCAGCGGCTTCCGCCAAGACGGCGCCCCCGGCCAAGGCGGCCCCGACCAAGCCGACGCCTGCCGCCAAGGCCCCGGCCAAGGCCGCCCCCGCCGCCAAGTCGGCTCCGGCGGCCAAGGCCCCAACCAAGCCGGCGGCCCCCGCCAAGGCCAGCGCCAAGGCCCCGGCCAAGTCGGCCCCGGCGGCCAAGGCCCCGGCCAAGGCGGCGCCGACGGCCAAGGCTCCGGCCAAGGCCGCTCCGGCGGCCAAGGTTCCGGCCAAGGCGGCCCCGGCGGCCAAGGCCCCGGCCAAGGCTGCCTCCACCGCCAAGGCACCGGCCGCCAAGACCTCTGCCAAGGGTGCGACTGTCGGCAAGAAGAAGTAGCGCGGATGGATCACAAGCTGCTGTATGCGTCCGCCCCCACGCGGATCGACTTCGGTGGCGGATGGACCGACGTGCCTCCCTACCCCTTGGACAACGGCGGGTACGTCTGCAACATGGCCATCGACCAGCGCGCATACGTCACCCTCGAGGATTGCGGCACCCGCTACGTCCCGCCATCGACCGACCCGCTGATCTCGGCGCACCTGCGCACCTTCGGGTCCCCCTCGGTCAAGCTCACGCTGGTCAGTGACTTCCCGGTGAAGGCGGGGCTCGGCGGCTCATCCGCGGCCAGCGTGGCCATCGCCGCCGCGCTCTCCGCCCACCGCGGGCGCCGTGTCGAGCCACGGGCGCTGGCGGAGCTCAGCCGACAGGTGGAGGTGGACAAGTTGGGGATCGCCGGGGGTCGCCAGGACCACTACGCCGCCGCTTTCGGCGGGGCGCTGGGACTCACCTTCACCGACAAGGTGCACGTCGAGCGCATCGTCATCCCGGAATCCATGCGCCTGGAGATGGAGCGGCGGATGGCGCTGGTCTACACCGGGGTGTCGCGGCTGTCGGCGCACACCATCACCACCGTGATGCGGGAATACCGGCAGCGCGTGCCCCGCGTGCTGTCCGCGCTGGGACGGATGGCCGAGCTGGCCCGGCAGATGAGCCACGCCCTGCGCCGCGGCTCGGTTGACACGCTGGCCGGGCTGGTGGAGGAGCATTGGGAGCACCAGCGGTCGCTGCACCCCACGATCACCACACCCCGCATCGAGGCGCTGGAGACGGCCGTGAAGCGCCAGGGGGGGCGCGGGGTCAAGGCGCTCGGCGCCAGTGGCGGCGGGTGCGTCATCGTGTTCGACTGTCCCGATATCAACGCCGTGGTGGCGGCCATGGGCCCCCCGCTTGGCAAGGTGATCAACTGGCGGCTGGCCCAGCACGGCGCCCTGACAGGGCGCCACGGGCACGTGGCAGGGCGCTGAGCCCCATGGGGACGCATGCGGTGGCGCCCATGGCGCTCGACCCGCTGGCGCTGGCCAGCGCGCTGGTGGCGGTGGATTCGCGCAATCCGTCGCTGGTGCCCGGCGCCCCCGGCGAGGGCGCCTGCGCGCATCGGCTGGCGGAGATCCTGGCGGGGTGGGGGTTCCGCGTGACCGAACAGGAGGTCGCGCCGGGGCGCTGGAATGTGGTGGCGCGGGTGGGACCGGAGGGGCACGCGCCGCTCCTGCTCAACGGCCACCTCGACGTGGTGGGGACGGAGGGGATGGCGCACGCGCCCTTCACCCCCGCCACGCGCGACGGACGCCTGTACGGGCGCGGGAGCGCCGACATGAAGGGCGGCCTTGCCGCGATGTGCGTGGCCGCGGCGCGGGCGGCGCAGCGCGGCGCGCTGGCCGCCGAAGTCATCGTGGCCGCCGTGTGCGACGAGGAGTTCGGGTCCATCGGGACCGCCGCGCTGCTGGAGGCGCTCCGGCAGGAGGGGATCGCCGTGGCGGGGGCGGTGGTGACCGAACCCACCCGACTGGCGGTGGTGCCGGTGCACAAGGGGTTTGCCTTCATCGAGGTCACCGTGACGGGGCGCGCGGCCCACGGCAGCCGCTACGACCTGGGGCGTGATGCCAACCGCGACGCCGCCGCCTTCCTCATGGCGGTGGAGCGCCATGAGCTGACGGTGCTCACGCGGCGCACGCACCCGCGCCTGGGACGCGCCTCCATTCACGCGGGGCGGGTCGCCGGGGGCACGGGGTGGTCCACCTACGCCCCGACGTGCGTGGTGGGGCTGGAGCGGCGCACGCTCCCGGGAGAATCGGCTGCGGAGGCGTTCGCCGAAATCGAGGCGGTGTGCGCGGCGGTGGCGGCGGAGCGCCCCGGATTCCAGGCCACCGCGCGGCTGCTGTTCTCGCAGCCGCCGCTGGGGATGCCCGAGGACGCGCCGCTGGTGGCCGCCCTGCGGGCGGCGGGGACGGCGGCGGGAGAGGCGCTGTCCTTGGACGGTCTTCCCTGCTGGACGGACGCGGCGCTGCTGCACGCGGCGGGGATCCCGACCGTGTGCTTCGGCCCCGGGGACATCGGGGTGGCGCACGCCGACACCGAGTGGGTGCCCGTGGACGAGCTGCACCGGGCGACGGCCGTGCTGGAGGCGCTGTGCGCCGGGTGGGGGCGCGCCTGACGGCACCGGCGCCGACCCGCTGCAGGCGCCGCAGCCGCCAGCGGCGGCACGGGCCGGCGGTGTTAGGTTGGAGGATGCCCCTGTCCGTGGCCGCCTACGACCTGCTGGAGGGCGCGATCGCCCGCGGCACGCGCCTCGCCCTCCGCCGACGCGGCACCGAGTACGTGGTGATCCCCGAACGGCTGCGCCTCGTGGCGGGGCGCGAACAGGTGCTGGCGCGCCATCCCACCACCGGGCACACACTGGAGCTGTGGGTGGACGACCTGGACGGCGTGGAGGCGGTGCGGTGAGCGCGACGCATCCCCTGGTGGCCGTGTTTGCGGACGAATCATGCCTCGGCAACGGCCAGTCGGGGGCCA
>JAGWYS010000175.1 GCA_018969225.1 Gemmatimonadota bacterium
GTCTCCGTGACGCAGCCGAGCGGGGGGTACGCCGCCGTGCGCCCCCTCCAGCGCCTGCCGCGCCCGACGCAGGAGCCCGAGCGCCCGCGCCAGCGGCGCCACCGCCGGCGCCGGGGCCTCGGCGCGCCAGACGGCGCGGGCCGCGGACACCGCCGTCAGCGCGCTGTCCAGCACCGGACGTGCCGCGGCCGGCAGCGCATCGCGGTGCGGCGCCCAGCTGGTGTCCACGCCGTCCATCAGCGACCGCTCGGCGCGCGGGTCGGCCGGCCCCGCGCGCGCCGCCTCGCGACGGAGGTAGGCGAAGACCACGCCCTTCGCCTGCAGCATCCCGAACCCCTGCGACTTGTGCTGCGAGCGGCTTTCGGCGCTGACCTCGTACCAGCTGCGCCCCTGCAACGGGTCGTACGCACCGGCGTTCACGCGCAGGGTCGCGCTGTCGGGCTGCTGGCGCGCGCTGCGGTAGAACTTGGCCGGCGTCCACGGCAGCCCGAAGCCGGCCACGGGGAAGCGCACGGTGTCGCCGGCGGCGTCGAACGCCTCGCGGGCGAGGATCCCCGACAGCTGGTGGTGGCCGTGCCCGTCGCGCGGCGTGCCGCTGAAGAACGCCACCACCACGTGCGGGCGGAAGGCGCGCACCACGCGCACCACGTCCCCCAGCACCGTGTCGCGGGGCCAGTGCGCCAGCGTCTCCTCGGCATCCTTGCTGAAGCCGAAGTCGTAGGCGCGGGTGAAGTACTGGCGCGCCCCGTCGATGCGCCGCGCGGCCAGCAGCTCCTGCGTGCGGATGGCGCCCAGCGCCTCCCCCAGCTCGGGGCCGATGAGGTTCTGGCCGCCGTCACCCCGGGTGAGCGACAGGTACGCCGTCTCCACGTGGCGGCCGCGCGCCAGCCACGCGATGACCGGCGTGTCCTCGTCGTCGGGGTGGGCGGCGACGGTGAGCACGCGCCCGGTGGTGCCCACCCCCGCCAGCGCGGCGCCGAGGGCGGCCGCACCGCGTTCGGTGACGACCGCCTGCGCCGCGACGGGGCGCGGCGCGCCCCCCCAAACGGCGAGCGCCGCGGCCACAGCCGCGGCGCCCGTCCTCCGCGCCCGTCCCGAGGGACGGGGGGCGGTCACGTGCCCTCCGCCGCCACCAGCAGCGGGACGCCGGCCGGGGGGGTGTCCCCGAGGTCCATCACGGCGGCGATGATGCGCGCCTGCTCCGCCTGGTGGGCGGCGGCGTACCCCTCGGCGGGGCTCGCCCGCTCGGGGCGACCGATGTAGCGCACCCCCACGGCGGCTCCCGCGCTCACGCGCAGGCGCGGCTGCACCCAGCTCCACGCGCCCTGGTTGCGCGGCTCCTCCTGCGCCCACACCACCTGCTCCACCGCGGGGTACCCCGCCATGACGGCGTCGATGGCCGCGTGCGGCCACGGGTACAGCTCCTCCACGCGCACCAGCGCCACGTGCGGGTGGCGGGCGGGGGCCAGCGCGAGGTCGTAGTACAGCTTCCCCGAGCAGAACACCACGCGCCGCACGTCGCCCCGGTGCCCCGCCACGGCGGGGTCGTCGATCACCGGCTGGAAGCCGCCCGTGGCGAGCTCCTCGAGCCGCGAGGCCGCCTGCGCGAGGCGCAGCAGCGACTTGGGCTGCAGGCACACCAGCGGGCGCCGCTCGGCGCCGCGCGCCTGCCGCCGCAGCAGGTGGAAGTACTGCGCCGGCGTGGAGCAGTAGGCGACCGTGAGGTTGTCCTCGGCGCACAGCTGGAGGAAGCGCTCCAGGCGCGCGCTGGAGTGCTCGGGGCCCTGCCCCTCGTAGCCGTGCGGCAACAGGAGCACGACGCCGCTGTCCTGCCCCCACTTCGCGCGGTCGGCCACCAGGAACTGGTCGATGATGGGCTGCGCCATGTTGACGAAGTCGCCGAACTGCGCCTCCCACAGCGTGAGGGCGTCGGTGGCGACGGTGCTGAATCCGTACTCGAACCCCAGGATGGCGGTCTCGGAGAGCGCCGAGTTGTACACCTCGAATCGGGCCGTGGCCCCCGGGAGGTGCGCGAGCGGGGCGTGCTTGCGCCCGGTGTCGGCGTCGCTGAGGACCGCGTGCCGATGGGAGAAGGTGCCGCGCTCGGCATCCTGCCCGGTGAGGCGGACGGTCACCCCCTCGCGCAGCAGGGTGCCGAAGGCCAGCGCCTCGGCGTGCCCCCACTCGATGCCGCCGGTGGCGCCCATGGCCTCGCGGCGACGCTCCAGCTGCTTGGCCAGGCGCGGATTGGGGGTGAAGTCGGCGGGCCACCGCAGCAGCGCCTCGTTGACCTGGTGCAGCACCTCGGCGGGGACGGCGGTGCCGGACGGCGCCACCCCGACGGGCTCGGGCCACGGGGCGTGCCCTTCGGGGATGTTGAGCGCCTGCTTGAAGCGGGCGTGGAGGTCGGCGTAGTGCTGCATCACCTCGCGCTCGACCGTCGCGGCCTCGTCGGCGGTGAGCACGCCGGCCGCCACGAGGCGCGCCGCCCACACCTGCGGCGCGGTGGGGTGCCGGCGGATCTGCGCATAGCGCACCGGCTGCGTGTACAGCGGCTCGTCCCCCTCGTTGTGGCCGTGCCGACGGTAGCCCACGAGGTCGATGACCACGTCCTTGCGGAAGGCGGTGCGGTAGGCGCAGGCCACGCGGACGGCGGCGAGGCACGCCTCGGGATCGTCGGCGTTGACGTGGAACACCGGGATCTCGAACCCCTTGGCGAGGTCGGAGGCGTAGTGGGTGGAGCGGGAATCCACCGGGTCGGTGGTGAAGCCGACCTGGTTGTTGACGATGAGGTGGATCGTGCCGCCGGTGCGGAACCCCGCCAACCGCGACAGGTTGAGGGTCTCGGCCACCACCCCCTGCCCGGGGAAGGCGGCGTCCCCGTGGATGGCCACGGGGAGGACGGCCAGCTCGTCGCGCCCGCCCGGGATGGACGCGTCCCGCTGCAGGGCGCGCACGACCCCCTGGATGACGGGGTTGACCACCTCGAGGTGCGACGGATTGGGGACGAGGCGCAGGCGCACCGGCCGGCCGTCCACCACGCACTCCCCGAGGTAGCCCATGTGGTACTTCACGTCGCCGGTGGCGTTCTCGTCGGCGTGGTCGTGGCGCCCCTCGAACTCCGCGAAGAGCAGCTCGAAGGGCTTCCCCATGACGTTGGTGAGGACGTTCAGGCGGCCGCGATGGGCCATGCCGATGACGACCTCGCGGGCCCCGTCGCCGCCGGCGGCGCGGATCACCTCGTCGAGCATGGGGATGAGCGCGTCGGTCCCCTCGACGGAGAAGCGCTTGTACCCCTGGTAGGTGCGGCCGAGGAAGCGCTCGAGGCCGTCCACCTGGTGGAGGCGGCGGAGGAGGTGCCGGGCCTCGTCGGGGGTGAGGTCGCGCGTGAGCAGCCCGTCGCGGAAGGTCTGCCGGAACCACTCGCGCTCCTCGTCGGCCTCCAGGTGCCACACCTCGAAGCCGATGCGCCCGGAATACACCTCGCGCCGGCGCCGGATGACGTCGAGGGCGGTGGCGAAGCGATGGTCGTCGAGGACGGCGGCCGGGATCGCGGCGAGGTCGGCCTCGGTGAGGCCGTGGAAGGCCGGGTCCAGCTCGTCGGCGCCCGGGGGGGGCGTCCCCAGCGGGTCCAGCTGCACGGCGTAGTGGCCGTAGCTGCGGATGGCCTGCTGGAGCGACTCGGCGGCGGCGACCTTCTGGAGGTACCCCACGTCCACCGCGACGGGCGCCGCCGAGGCGGCGGGGGCCGGGGCGGCGGGCTCGGCGGGGGTCGGCACCGCGGCCGCCGGCGCGGCGCCCAGGAGCGCCTCGGCCATGCGGAAGTACTGGCGCCAGCTCTCATCGACGCTGGCGGGGTCTCGGCGATAGCGCTCGAATTGCTCGGCGACGACGCCGTCGTTGAACACGCTGGTGATGGCGACAGACATAGTGTTGCAACATAAACGGCCGCCCCGGAAACCCGGAGCGGGGGGCGAGGGTTGTCCCCCCATGCCGGCACGCGAATCGAAGGGGCCCCGGGCCCGGGGGGTGGAGGGGCACCCGGACAAGGTGTGCGCCCGGTGCGGGCGCCCGTTCAGCTGGCGGAAGAAGTGGGCCCGGGACTGGGACCAGGTGAAGTACTGCTCCGACCGGTGCCGGATGGGGCGGGGGGCGGGGGGCCCCCCGCCCTCCCCCGCCTGACCCCGGCGGGCAACCGCCTAGAACCCCAGCTCCGCCGTCACGTACACCGCCCGCGGCGGCAGGATGAAATAGCGCGCCCGGCCGGACGACGACACGGCGCCGCTGCCGTACTTCTGCGTGTTCCCCAGGTTCTGCCCGCGCACCACCAGCGCGTGCCGTCCCCCGGCCAGCGCCCACCGCACCGTGGCGTCCAGCGTGTAGTAGTCGGGGAGGACCCGGTCGGGGCTGCTGGTGTTGTCCAGGAAGGCGCGCGACTGGTAGCGCCCCTCCACCCCGGTCTCCAACCGCGCCGCCGGGCGCACCGTCACCCGGTGCACCGTGATGAACCGCGGCGTGAGCATGGGCGCCACGTTGCGCAGCAGCCGCGGCGCCCCCCGCGACGAATCCACGAACTGCGCGATGCGGTTGTCGCTCCAGGCCGCGTGCCCCGCCACCGTCACCCGCGGCACCGGCGTCCACGCCCCCTCCAGCTCCACCCCCTGGCGCACGCTGCGCCCCACGTTGCGCCGCGGAATGATCCCCGCGGCGGTGGGGGCGCCGATGCGCGCGATGTCGTTGCGGAAATCCATCCGGTACGCGGTGACGGCCACCGTGCCGCGCGCCCCGGCGGCGGACAGCCCCAGCTCCAGGTCGCCCACCCGCTCGGGGCGCACCCGCCGGAGGTCGCCGATGGCGTCCTCGTTGCCGGCGTTGAGGTCGTCCTCGCCGGCGAACAGGTCGCTGCGCGCCGGCTCGCGCCCGGTGCTCCCGTAGCTCGCGAAGGCGCGCACCCCCGGGCGCAGCGCCACGCTCACCCCGGCCTTGGGGTTGAGGAAGGCCCAGTCCACGGCGCGCGACGCCACCTGCGCCCCCTCGTCGGGCTGGTAGCGGAAGCGCGCCCACCGCCCCTGCACGTCCAGGAACCACTCCGCGCGCCCGCGCGCCACCGCCAGCTTCGCAAACCCGCTGGCGTCGCCCTTGTGCCCGCGGTTGTCGTACAGCGCGGTGGCCGGCTGCAGGTAGCCGCGGTGCGCGCGCCAGTAGCGGTTGGCGTTCACCCCGCCCTGCACGCGCACCCCGCCCCACTCGCGCTCGGCGGTGCTGGTGACCCCGTACCACTGGTGCTGCAGGTTGAAGCGGTAGCGGTCGGGGAGGTCGAACCAGTCGTAGTTCCCCAGCGCGCTGTTGCGGTACACGGTGGTGTTGACCGTGGCGCCCGACGCCAGCGCGCGGCTCCACCCCAGCGCCACCATCTGCTGCCCGAAGCGGTCGCGCTCGTCGGGGGCCAGGGGGTTGAAGCGCCGGTTCTGCGCCAGCTGCGCGGGCGTGGCCCCCACGTAGCTAAGGGTGTCGGCGAAGAGCCCGGCCAGCACGGTGAGCTTGACCACGTCGCGCGCGCCCACCCACGCGCCGTTGACCAGCGCCGAGCGCCCGTGCAGCCCGCTGTGGTCGCGGAAGCCGTTGGTGCGCAGCGCGCTGGCGCGGGCGAATGCCGAGAAGCCGCGCGCGCTGGTGCCGGTCTGTCCCTCGAGGCTGAGGCGCTGCGCCCCGAAGGAGCCCCACTGCAGCGCCGCGCCGCCGCCGCGCGCGCGCCCTGCCGCGGGGCGCGACTCCAGGTTGACGGAGCCCGCAAACCCCGCCGTGCCGTTGGAGCTGGTGCCCACGCCGCGCTGCACCTGCACCGACTGCACGCCGCCCAGCAGGTCGGCGAAGTTGGCGAAGTAGAGGACCTGGTCCTCCATGTCGTTGAGCGGGACGCCGTCCAGCGTGATGTTGAGGCGCGTCTGGTCCACCCCGCGCAGCCGCACGTAGCCGTACCCCCAGGGGGTGCCGGTCTCGGTGTGCGCGGTGAGCGACGGGGCGGCCTGCTGGAGGAGCAGCGCGGGCTCCTGGCCGAAGTGGCGCGCGGCGATGCTGGTGCGGGTGATGGTGGTCTGGGCCACGGGGGCGGTCTCGCCGCCGCGAATGGCGCGGACGACCATCCCCTCCAGGCGCCGGGCGGAGTCGGCCCGCGCGCCGGCCACCGAGTCGGCGCGGGGGCGGGGCGTCTCCTGGGCGGCGAGCATCGCGGGCCCCAGGAGGAGGGCGGGGAGGAAACGCAGGGCGGCGCGCGCGGGCGCGGTCGCATGGGCCGCCCGACGGGCGGCGGATGCCGGATGCTGCATGGTGGACTCCCTACGCCGGTGCAAACCGGATCAGGTTCAGCGGGTGTCTTCTCAGCCGGCGCTCCCCAGCGGCGCCGGCACCCCGGTCTCGATGTGCGCGGACAGTAATTAGCTTTGGCCCGCATGACCAGCCCTTGCGCGTGGCTCCTGGCCCACCACACCTCCTGCACCGAGGCGGTGGGCGCCGTGACGGGGGGGCTCAACGTGTGGCTCGTGGCGCGCCAGTCCATGTGGGCGTGGCCGCTGGGGGTGGTGAACGCGGTCGCCTACGTGGCCGTCTTCGCCCGCGCGGGGCTGTATGCCGACACCGCGCTGCAGGTGGCCTATGGTTGGCTGTCGCTGGTGGGGTGGTGGCGGTGGGGGCGCGGCTCCGCCTCCATGGCCCCCGCCAATCCGCTCCCCGTCACCCGCACGCCCCGCGCCTGGTGGGCCCCCCTCGCCGCGGCGACGCTGGCGCTGTGGGTGCTGCTCGCGCTGGGCGCCGCGCAGCTCCCGGGCGCCGCGCTCCCCGTGCTGGACGGGCTGCTGGTGAGCGTGAGCCTCGTGGCCCAGTGGCTGATGACCCGCAAGCGGCTGGAGAACTGGTGGCTGTGGATCGCGGTGGACGTCGTGTACATCGGCCTCTTCGCCAACCGCCAGCTCCCCGTCACCGCCGCGCTCTACGCCCTCTTCCTCGGGCTCGCCATCCAGGGGCTCCGCGCATGGACCCGCACGCTCCCGCCGCCGTCCCCCGCCGAGTCGTCCTGACCGGCTCGGAGTCGGTGGGGAAGACCACCCTCGCCGCGCGGCTGGCGGCGCACTACGGCGCGCGGTGGGTGCCGGAGTTCGTGCGCGCCTACGCGGCGGCGAAGGGGGCGCCGCTGGGCTTCGGCGACCACGGCCCCATCGCCCGCGGGCAGGTGGCGCAGGAGGAGGACGCGCTGGCCGAGGCCCGGGCGGCGGCGGCGCCGCTGCTGCTGCTGGACACCGACCTGCTCAGCACCGTGGTGTACTGCCGCCACTACTTCGGACGCGCCCCCGACTTCCTGGCGCGGTGGGCGCACGCCCGGCGCCCCGACCTGTACCTGCTGCTGGACATCGACGTGCCGTGGGTGGCCGACGGCGTCCGCGACCGGGGCGACCGGCGCGCCGAGGTGCACGCGGCGTTCCACGACGCGCTGCACGCCATGGACACCCCGGTTAACGTTGTGCAGGGCACGTGGGACGAACGGTTCGCCCACGCGGTGGCCGCCATCGACGCCCTGCGCGCGTCGGGGGCCTCCATGCCGCCCGCCCCCGACCCCTTGCCGGAGCCGCCCCATGGCTGACCAGCCGCAGAGTTTCGCCAACCACACGCGCTTCCATCCGCCGTACCACTTCTTCACGGTGCCGGCCACGCTGGTGTACCTGATCTGGACGGTGCAGCGGCTGGTGGCCAACCCCGGGGCCGACACGGCCTACGCGCTGGTGGGGGCGTTGGCCATCTTCGGCGCCGGGTCCGTGGCGCGGCTGTCGCCGCTGCGCGCGCAGGACCGCCTCATCCGCCTGGAAGAGCGGCTGCGCCTGGCGCGCCTCCTCCCCGCCGACCTGCAGCCGAAGATCGAGACGCTGCGGCCGTCGCACCTGGTGGCGCTGCGCTTCGCCAGCGACGCCGAGGTGGAGGGGCTGGTGCGGAAGGTGCTGGCCAACCCCGCGATGACCACCAAGGAAATCAAGCAGCAGATCCGCGACTGGCGCCCCGACCACTTCCGGGTCTGAGCGCGCGCCCTCGCGGCGTCGCCGGGGGAGGCGCCCCGGCGACGCGGGCACGGGCGGCGAGGCCGTCGGCCGCGCCGGGTCCCCTCGCGGTGTTTGCGGTGGCCGCCCCGGGGGTGGCCCCGCTGCTGGCGGCGGAGTGCCGCACCCTCGGGTTGCCGGTGGACGCGGTGGAGCCGGCGGGGGTGGCGCTCACCCTCGACCCCGACGG
>JAGWYS010000176.1 GCA_018969225.1 Gemmatimonadota bacterium
TCACGGGGCGGCGCAGGCAGGTCCAACGAGGGCGCCTGGGGAGGCGGGGCAAGCACGGCGGAGGGGGTCATCGGGGCGGGGGGTGGAAGGTCCGTGGCGAGGGACGGATCGCGGTCAGCCGGACTCCTGTACACATTCCGTGCCGTCCAGTCCGCCGCCGCAACCCCCGGGGGGTCCGAACTGACAACCCGTTGCCCCAGAACGGGTTGAGGCGCGTGACGCGGGGCTGACGCCGTCTCAAGCCGCTCCGCAGATCATGGCTGCCACCCCGGACCTGTGGCGTGGCCGCCACAGGCGGACGCGACAGTACGGACGCCGCGGCAATCCCGTCGCTTCGCCCTGTCGTGGCACCGCCGCCTTCCCTCGGACAGCCCAGTGAGCGCCATCGGAAGGTCCACCACTCCGCCGGTGGAGCGGGCCAAGGGAAAGTCCATCGAACGCCCCCGTCCGCATGGCGGCCGGCGCCAACGGGCGGCAATGTAGGGTCTCCCGCCATCGGCCCCTCCCACCCGCGTGCCGCCATGTCGCCGCTTCGTCGCCTGCGCCCGCTTGCCCTCGCCGCCTGCGCCACGCCCCTCGTCCTGTCGGCGCAGCCCGCCGCGACGGCGTACGCCACGTCCCCCTCCCGAGCCCTCGCGGCGCTGGTCGACACCGTGATGTTCGGCATGCGCACCACCGCCACCTCGCCCGACGTGGCACCGTCCCCCTTCCCCGAGCGGCTCCCCGAGGTGACGCGCGCGGCGTGGGCCGACGACGCCGCGCGATGGGGACGCGTGCTGGCGGCGGCGCGCGCCCTCGACGAGCGGGCGCTGGACGACCAGGAGCGGGTGACGCGGCGGCTGGTGATGTGGGAGGCGGCGCTGCAGGCGCGCCGGGCCCCCTTCTGGTGGATGGACTTCTCCGCCATCACCCCCTACGCCTCCCCCATCGGCGGCCATGCGCGCGCGCTGGGCGCGCGTCCGTTGGCGGGGGCGGCGGACACGGCGTCGTACCTGCGGCTCCTGCGCGAGGTGGGGCCGCTCATCGACTCCATCCGCGCCGGACTGGAACAGCGCGCGGCGCGCGGCATCCGTCTGTCGCGCCACGCGCTCCCGGCCAGCGTGGCGCTGGCGCGCGCCTACACCGCCGCGGGACCGGCCAACCCCTTCGCGGTGCCGGCACGGCGGCTGGAACGGCTGGACGCCGATACCCGGGCCGCCTTCGCCGATGCCGCGGCGCGCGAGGTGACGCAGGCCATCGCCCCGGCGGCCGCGCGGCTGGTGGCGCTGCTGGAGGGGCCCTACGCCGCGGCGGCCCCCGACGCGGTGGGGGTGGCCACCTACCCCGGCGGACGCGCCTACTACGACTGGCTGGTGCAGTGGCACACTACCCTCCCGGTGACGCCGGCCGAGGTGCATCGCATCGGCCTCGCCGAGGTGGCGCGCATCGAGCGCGAGATGGCGGCCATTCGCGCCGAGCTGGGGTTCACCGGCACGCGCGAGGCCTTTCACGCCCAGTTGGCCAAGGACCCGCGCTTCTTTGCCAAGGTCCCCGAGGAGTTCGGCCAGCGGCTCATGACGTACGCTGAGCGGCTGCGGCCGCTGCTGCCGCGCGCCTTCGGGCGCTTCCCCGTGGCGGATGGCGACGTGCGGCGCCTGGCGCCCGAGCTGGAGCCGGCGATGACCTTCGGCTTCTACCAGCCCCCCAGCGCCGCCGACCCGATGGGGCACTACTTCTACAACGGCACCAAGCTGGAGGAGCGCTCGCTGCTCACGGCGGCCCCGCTCATCGCGCACGAGCTGTGGCCCGGGCACCACTTCCAGGTGGCGCTGGCCCGGGAGAACCCCGCGCTCCCGCCCTACCGGCGCAGCCGCTTCTACACCGCCTTCGGCGAAGGGTGGGGCGACTACGCCAGCATCGTCGCGGGAGATCTCGGGCTCTACCCCGACCCCTACGAGCGCTACGGACGGTTGGCGATGGACATGTTCATCTCCTGCCGGCTGGTGGTGGACACCGGGATGAACGGGCTGGGCTGGTCGCTGGAACGGGGGCGGCGGTACATGCGCGCGCACGTGCTGGAGAGCGAGGCGCAGATCCTCACCGAGTCGCTCCGCTATTCCACCGACCTGCCGGGGCAGGCGCTGGCCTACAAGATGGGGAGCCGCGAGTTCGTGCGGCTGCGCGCGCAGGCCCAGCGCGCGATGGGGGCGCGCTTCGCGCTGCCGGCGTTCCACGACGCGCTGCTGGCCGACGGCACGCTCCCCATGGAGGTGGTGCGCGCCCGGGTGGCCGAGCGGACGCGCGGCGGGCGGTAGGGGAGACCCCCGCGCGCTACGGCGCGACCGGCCGGCGGATCGCCCGCCCCGGGAGCGCCCCCCGCACCAGCGCCGCCTCGCGGATCACCGGCACGCCGTGCACCACCACGTGCCGCATCCCCACCGAGGTCTGGTTGGGCGCGGTGAAGGTGGCCCGGTCACTCACCGTGGCCGGGTCGAAGACCACGAGGTCGGCGTCCATCCCCACCTGCAGCCGCCCCTTCCGGCGCATCTGCGGCACGCTCGCCTCCAGGATCGTCGCCGGGGTCAGCGACACCCGCCGCAGCGCCTCGCGCAGGTCCACCCGCTTCCGCTCGCGCACGTAGTCGCGCAGGAAGCGCGAAAAGGTCCCGGCGCTGCGCGGGTGCGCGAAGGCGTCGGCCGGCAGCGGCCACACGTCTTCCGTGATGGTGCGCCCCTGCGAGGTCCACGGCATCGCGTCCGACGCGATCGCCCCCCCGGGGAACAGCACCGACTGGTCCAGGTACGCCTGGTCCTGCGCGCTGGTCTCGGGGCGCATGAAGTGGATCACCACGAAGTCACCGGGGGTCTTCGCCTGCGCCTCCGTCAGCGAGCTGTCGGTGAAGGGCACCCCGCCACGCTCCAGGTCCGACGCCTTCGCCCCCCCCATCCGCTCCCGCCAGTTCCCGCGGAAGATCTCCGCCCCCACCACCGTGGAGCCGGCGGCGTACGGATACGCCTCGGTGGTGATCTTGAGCCCCCGCGCCTGCGCCCCGCGGATCAGCTCGGCGATCGCCGGGATGTCGCGCGTGGAATTGCTGTTGAGGTGCGAGATGTGCATGTGCGCGCCCGTGGCGGCCGCCAGCGCGATCAGCTCCTCGAACGCCTCGAACGACGACTGCGGCTCGATGACGCTGAGGTGCCGCACGTGCGTGAACGTGGGCACCCCGTACGCCTTGGCCAACTTCGCCACCGCATAGTGCTCCTTGTGCCCCGCCCCCGGCGCGTACCCCGAGAGGATGCCGATGCCGATGGCCCCCTCCTTGAGCCCCTGCTCCACGCGCGCGACGATGCGGGCGACCTCGTCCGGGCCCGCGATGGTGTACTGCCACCCCGTGCGCCGCTGCGCCTCCTGGAAATACGCAATGGCGCCGTCCGGCTCCATCTTTTCCTTCTCGGCGATGCGCCCGAACACCCACGCCGCGGAGAAGCCGTAGTTGATGGGGCGCCCCTCCTTGCCGGCGCGCTGGTAGGCCAGCCCCACGGGGAGCGTCCCCGCCTCCAGCTCGAGGGCGGTGGTCACGCCGTCAAACGCCTGCATGCGCGCCGCCGCCAGCTGCTGCCCGTGCGCGTGCAGGTCGATGAACCCCGGCGCCACCACGTGGCCGCGCGCGTCCAGCGTGTCGCGCCCGCGCAGCGGCGTCCGGCTGATGGCCGCGATGGTGCCATGGCGGACCCCCACCCACCGGAGACCGTCCAGCCCGGTCTCGGGGTCGATGGCGCGGCCGTTGGCGATCACCAGGTCGTACCCCGGCGCGGCGGCGCGCGACTGTGCGCACAGGAGAGCGGGCGCCAGCCCCGACAGCAGGGCGGCAGGGAGGAGGGCGGGAACGCGCATGCCGGGCGGGGGACGGGGGAGGCCGAGTGGTGGGGACGGGGCGCTGTGTGACGGGCACCCACCCAAGGCGTCAACGTACGGCGGCGGTTGGCATGGTGCCAGCCAACCCCGGGCGCATGCGCATGGGGGCCGCCGCCTGTCTGGCGCGCAGTGTGCGTCACCGCACCGCCACCGCGGCGGGGTGCGTGCGCTCGGCATTCGACGACGCGCCCTGGCCATCATCTCCCACACCCCTCAGGGCTCCCCCGCCATGCTCCGAGCTGCCACGCTGGACGCCCCCCGCACCACGGGTGACGAATCGATTGACGCCGGCCGTGGTCTTGGCCAGATGGGGTGGTACCAGTACGCCGCCGACCACCTGGTGGCCGGCAAGACCGTGCTGGACGTGGGGTGCGGGCTGGGAGCCGGGCTCGAGCTGCTGGCCCAGCGCGCCCGGGACGCCCGCGGGCAGGACCTCGACCCGCGGCTGGCCTCCCCGCGCGTCACCATCGGGGCCGTCGAGGACATCCCCAGCAAGTCGGTGGACGTGATCACCTGCGTGGACGTCATCGAGCACGTCCAGGAGGACGCCGCCTTCGTGCGGGAGCTGGGGCGCATCGCCCGGGAGACGGTGTTCGTCTCCACCCCCAACTGGACCGTCTCGCGGTGCATCTGGCCGTACCACATCCGCGAGTACACCCCGCGGGAGCTGCGCCGCCTCCTGTCGTCCATCGGCACCGTCACCATGCGCAAGGGCGTCCCCGACGGCTACCGCAGCTGGCCGGTGACCGACTGGTCGTACGACCTGATGAACGACGCGAGAACGTGGCCCCCCACCGGCTTCCTCACGCGGTGTGTCTCCCGCCTGCTGCCGCCGGCGCTGCGACTCATGGCCCACCACGCGGCGATCGTGCGCGTCACGCCCTGAGGCGGGGCGAAGCGCGGAGGGGAGGGCGAGGGCTGGCGCGTTGCCCCGGGGCGCCCCGCGCCCCACATTCCCGCCCAGTCCGGGACCTTGCGGCACCCCCCGGCCCCTCCCTCGCCCTCCCTCCCTCCGCATGACCATCTCCTGGCTCGACTGGGTGATCGTGGCGGCGACCATTTTGGTCTGCTTCGTCCCCGCCCTGTTCATCGCCAAGCGCTCCAGCGCCAGCACCGCCGAGTTCTTCGCCTCCGGCCGCTCGGTCCCGTGGTGGCTCGCCGGGCTCTCCATGGTGGCGACGACCTTCTCGTCCGACACCCCCAACTGGGTCACCGAGCAGGTGCGCCGGTACGGCGTGGCCGGGAACTGGCAGTGGTGGGCCTTCGTGCTCACCGGGCTCGCCACGGTGTTCTTCTTCGCGCGGCTCTGGCGCCGCTCCGGGGTGCTCACCGACCTCGAGTTCTACGAGCTGCGCTACTCGGGGCGCGAGGCGTCGTGGGTGCGCGGCTTCCGCGCGGTGTACCTGGGGCTGTTCTTCAACTGCTTCATCATGGGCACCGTCACGCTGGCGGCGTGCAAGATCGCGAACATCCTGTTCGGGCTCGCGCCGTGGCAGACCATCCTCCTCACCGGCGTGCTGAACGTGGCGTTCGCCGCGCACTCCGGGCTGTGGGGGGTGCTGGTCATCGACATGATCCAGTTCTTCATCAAGATGACGGCGGTGGTGGCCGCGGCGTGGTTCTCGCTGGTGGAGGTGGGGCGGCGCCTCACCGGCACCGCCAGCGGCGTGGCGGGGCTCAAGGCGCTCACCGAGAAGCTGGCCGGCACGCAGGTGGTGCAGGGGGGCGGCGGGGCGCAGCCGGTGATGTCCCCCGCCGACGGCACGGGGCAGCCGATGCTGGACATGCTCCCCAACTTCGGGATGGCCGAGCTGGCGCTGATGGTGTTCATCCTGCCGGTGGCCATCGGCTGGTGGGCCAACTGGTACCCCGGCGCGGAGCCCGGCGGCGGCTCGTACATCGCGCAGCGCATGCTCGCCTCCAAGTCGGAGAAGGACTCGCTCGGGGGGACGCTGTTCTTCAACGTCGCGCACTACGTGCTGCGCCCGTGGCCGTGGATCATCACGGCGCTCTGCTCGATCATCGTGTACCCCGACCTCGCCGCCATCCAGGCCGCGTTCCCGCAGGCCGACCCGGCGCTCATCGGCCACGACTCCGCCTTCCCGGCGATGCTCAAGTTCCTCCCGGTGGGCTTCACCGGGCTCATGATCGGCGGCCTGCTGGCCGCCAACTCCTCCACGATCCTCACGCACCTCAACTGGGGGTCGTCGTACCTGGTGCACGACTTCTACCGCCGCTTCGTGCGCACCGACGCCAGCGAGGCGCACTACGTGAACGCGGGGCGGCTGTGCACGGTGGGGCTGTACCTCTTCGCCGCGGTCATCAGCCTGGGGATGAGCTCGGCGCAGCAGGCGTTCCAGCTGCTGCTGTCCATCGGCGCCGGCACCGGCCTGCTCTACATCGCGCGCTGGTTCTGGTGGCGCGTGTCGGCATGGTGCGAGATCGTGGCCATGGCGGTGTCGCTGGCCACCTCGCAGCTGGTGCCGCTGGCGCTCCCCGACGCGGGTTTCGCGCGCACCACCATCATCCAGGTGGGGCTCACCACGCTGGCGTGGCTGGTGACGGCGTACGTGGGGCCGCAGACCGACCGGGCCACGCTGCTGGCGTTCGTGCGCAAGGTGAAGCCGGCGGGGGCGGGGTGGACGGCGCTCCGCCGCGAGGCAGGGGTGGACGAGGGGGAGGTGGCGCGGGAGAACCGGCTGGGGGCGTCGTTCGTGGGGTGGGTGGCCGGGTGCGCGGTCATCTGGACGTCGCTGTTCGCCATCGGCAGCTGGCTGTACCTGCCCGGTGACCCGTCGCGGCGCACCGACGCGCTGCTGCTGACGGGGGCGTGCGTGGTGAGCGGGGTGGTGCTGCTGCAGGTGACGCGGCGGCTGTGGGCCAACCGGGGGTGAGGGGCCTGCTGGTCCGAAATAATTGACCAGTGATTGTGGTCCATGTATATTGACCAACATGGCCACCATCCCCATCTCCGACGCGAAGGCCCGCCTCCCCATGCTGGTGCGGGAGGTGGCGGCCACCGGTCAGGGGTACGTCATCAGCGTGAACGGGCGCCCCATGGCGGAGTTGCGCCCGTTCCAGCCGGAGCCGGTGCCCGGGCGTTTTGCCGGCCGCATCCGTATCGACGACGGCGCGCTGGACCCGCTCACGCCGGCGGACGCCGACGCATGGGGGGTGTAGCCCCCGACGCCCCGCTGGTGGTGGACACCGCCACCTGGCTGTTCTGGCACGCCGACTCCCCCCGGCTCTCCGCCAGCGCCCGCGCCCTGCTGCGGCAGGCGCTGCAGCGCCCGGTGTGCGTCAGCGTGGTCACCGCCTTCGAGATCGCCACCAAGGTGCGCCTGGGGAAGCTGGCCGTCCCCCCCGAGCTGCTGCACGACTTCGGCTCCGTGGTGGCGGCCGACGGCTTCCGCCTGCTGCCGCTGGAGCCGGCCGCGTCGGTGCGCGCCGGGCTGCTTCCGGGAGACCACCGCGATCCGTTCGACCGCCTGCTGGCCGCGCAGACGCTGGAGCTGGAGGGGGCCATCGTGTCCCCCGACGCGGCGTTCGCCGCGTTGGGGGTGCCGGTGGTGTGGTAGGGGCTGGTCGGACACCTCCGGAATGCGTCTGGCAAGGAGGCACGGGGCACTCGCGCACTGTCAGGATACCGGTGGCGTTGCGATGGTGAGGCATACGCCCGAGTCGCGTGACATGCATACGGCATGGCGAACGACGCTGGATGCGCATCACGTGCCTGAGATCTCCCGCTTCCTCGGGATCGTGATCCGGATGTATTTCCTGGATCACGACCCGCCGCACTTCCATGCCACCTACGACGGGTCGGAAGCGCTCGTGCGGATCACCCCGCTGGGGGTCGTCCGGGGATCACTGCCCCCGCGCGCCTTGGCCCTCGTCATGGAATGGGCTAGCATTCGCCAAGAGGCACTGTTGGCCAATTGGCACCGCCTCCGTGACGACCAACTGCCGGCCCGAATCGCTCCCCTGGAGTAGACCATGCTCCCGCGCATTTGCCACGTCCAGGTGGTGGGCCCTCACCGACTCGCCCTGACGTTCACCGATGGCCACCAGGGCGTCGTCGACCTGGGACCTTTGATTCGCAGTCGGGGCGGTGTGTTCATGGCACTCCAGGACCCCGAACACTTCGCGCGCGTCGCGGTTGACCGTGACGCCGGGACCGTGCGGTGGCCAAATGGGGTGGACCTCGACCCGGACATGCTGTACGAGGCCGCTCGGGCGATCTCGGTTGGGAGCGAGGCGCACGGCGAGGGTCATTGATGCCACCGCGGGAAACCGCCTGCATCCCTGCCCGCATCCCTGCCTGCATTCGCGCCCCTACCCCCGCAGCACCCCCACCCACTCCCGCGCGCCCCC
>JAGWYS010000177.1 GCA_018969225.1 Gemmatimonadota bacterium
AAGGACCTCCTCAGCCTCCTCCCCGACGTCGCCTACCGGGAGATGGTCACGCCCCTGGGGTACACGCGGCGGGGGATCCTGCTCGTCAACGACCCCGCGTGGGTGGCCCGCATCCTGGCCGACCACGACCTCTTTCCCAAGAACGACCTGTTCGTCGAGGCGCTCGAGGACCTCGTCGGCAACTCCATGTTCGTCACCAGCGGCGACACGTGGCGCCGTCAGCGGCGCATGGTGGAGCCGGCCTTCTCGCACATGCGCATCCACCGCGCCTTCGACTTCATGGCCGCCGCGGTGGACGACTTCGAGCAGTGGCTGGCGGGGCAGGGGGCGGCGGGCGCCCCCTTCTCCCTCGACGCGGCGATGAGCCACCTCACCGCCGACGTGATCACCCGCACCATCTTCTCGGTGCCGCTGGCGGGGGACACGTCGCTGGCGGTGTTCGAGGACTTCATGCGCTTCGAGCGGCAGGTGGGGAGCATCGACCTCAAGCGCCTGCTGTGGGACCGCCCCTGGTCGCCGCACCGGCAGCCGCCCGCCGTGGTCGAGGCGTGCCGGAACATCCGGCGGCACCTGGGGGCCATGCTGGACGCGCGGATGGCCACGCCGGGGCTGGACGACATCGCGGGCGCGGTGCTCGAGGCGCGCGACACCGACACCGGGGCTCCCTTCACCCGCGAGGAGCTGATCGACCAGCTGGGGGTGTTCTTCCTCGCGGGGCACGAGACCACCGCCAGCTCGCTCACCTGGGCGTTCTTCATCCTGTCGCAGCGCCCCGACGTGGTGGCGCGGCTGCGCGCCGAGGTGGCGGAGGTGGTGGGGGACGGCCCGGTGCGGCTGGAGCACACCAAGCGCCTCCCGACGGTGCGCAACGTGTTCCGCGAGGTGCTCCGGCTGTACCCGCCGATCACCTTCCTGCCGCGGGTGGCGGCGCGCGACACGGCCATCGGCGACCGGCGCGTGCCGCGGGGGACGATGCTGATGATCGCGCCGTGGAGCATTCACCGGCACGAGCGGCTGTGGCCGCACCCGGACCGCTTCGACCCCGACCGCTTCCTCCCGGAGCGGGAGGCGCAGCAGGTGCCGGGGAGCTACCTCCCCTTCGGCGCGGGGCCGCGGGTGTGCGTGGGGGCGGCGTTCGCCACGATCGAGACCGCGCTCATCCTGGCGCGGCTGGTGCGCCGCTTCGACTTCGCGGCCGAGGCCCCCGCGGCGGTGCGCCCGTACGCGCGGCTGACCACGCGGCCGGCGGTGGAGATCCGGATGCGCGTGCGCGAAACGGCGGCGGGGCCGGGGTAGCCCCCCCGGCCCCGCCGCGTCGCGCACCGGTCCCTCGCGGCGCCCGCTCAGGCGGGCTTCTGCTCGATGACGGTGTCCACGAGGCCGTACTCCTTGGCGTCGGCCGCGCTCATGAAGCGGTCGCGGTCGGTGTCGCGCTCGATCTGCTCCACCGGCTTGCCCGAGTGCTTGGCCATCAGCTCGTTCATCTTGGTGCGGAGGTACAGGATCTCGCGCGCCTGGATCTCGATGTCGGAGGCCGACCCGCCGCCGCCGCTCTGCGACGGCTGGTGGATCATGATGCGCGAGTGCGGCAGCGCGCTGCGGTGCCCGGCCGCGCCCGCGCACAGCAGGAAGGCGCCCATGCTGGCGGCCATCCCCATGCAGGTGGTGTGCACCGGCGCCTTGATGAACTGCATGGTGTCGTACATGGCCAGCCCCGCCGACACCGACCCGCCGGGGGAGTTGATGTACAGGTGGATGGGCTTCTCGGGGTTGTCGGCCTCGAGGAACAGCATCTGCGCGATGATGATGTTGGCCACGTCATCGTTGATCGGCGAGCCGAGGAAGATGATGCGGTCCATCAGCAGCCGCGAGAAGATGTCGTACGTGCGCTCGCCGCGGCTGGAGCGCTCGATGATGTACGGCATGTAGATCGACGCCACGGGGTCTGCTCCGGTCAGGGGGTCGGGGGGCGGCCGCTCACGCGGCCGTGACGGGGTTGCGCTCCAGCAGCCACGCGAACACGCGCTCCTCGGTGAGCTCGCGCTCCAGCTGCTCCAGGCGCCCCGCCTTCTGCCACTGCGCATACAGCTGCCCGGGGTCGGTGTTCCGGGCCGCCGCCATCGACTCGATGCGCGCGTCCACGTCCGCCGCCGACGCCGCCAGCCCCTCGCGCTCGGCCAGCACGTCCACCAGCACGTCGCGCTTCACCTGCCGCTCGGCCATCGGGCGGAACTCCTCCGCGAAGCGCGCCTTCTCCCCCTCGGGGATCCGGTACATCCGCAGGTAGCTCTCGAGCACCTGCGCCACCCACGCGCCGGGGACGTCGAAGGGGTTGGCCTCCAGCAGCCGCTCCAGCAGCTGCTGGCGCACCTCCGCATCCGCCTCGCGCCGCGCGTGCTCGGCCATGTCGCGCGCCACGGTCTCGCGCATCGCCGCCACCGAGTCGAAGTCCCCCAGCTCCCGGGCCAGCGCGTCGTCCAGCGGCGGCAGCGACTTCCGCTTCACGTCCTTCAGCTCCACGCGCACGAGCTTGGTCACGCCGCGCTGCGCCTCGTCGGGGAAGTCGTCGGGCCAGCGCACCGGCGCCTCCACCGTGCCGCCGGGAAGTGCCTGCATGACCAGCTCCTCCACCCCGGCGATCGCCTGCCCGCCGCCCAGCACCAGGCGGTACTCGCGCCCCTCGGGGAGGGAGCCGTCGGGCTCGGCGGAGGCCAGCAGCACCGTCACCATGTCCCCGGGGAGCGGCTTCTCCTCCACCGGGGTCCACTCGGCCTTCTGCTCGCGGATCCGCTCCAGCTGCGCCTCCACCTCGGCCTCCCCCACCGGCGCCTCCTGGCGCGCGAGGGAGAACCCGGTGACCTGGTCGAGCGCGGGCTCGGGGCGCACCTCGCAGTGCATCTCGAACTCCACCGCCGCCCCGGGCTCCGCCTTGAGGTGGTGCAGGTGCGGCTGGGCGGCCAGCTTGAGCCCCTGGCGGTCCACCACGAGCCGGAAGGCCTCGTTGATGGCCAGCTCCACCGCCTCGGCGCGCACCGCCTCGCCGAAGCGCTTGCGGACCATGGAGGGGGGCGCCATGCCGGGGCGGAAGCCGGGGATGCGCACGCGGGCGGCGTACTTGCGCGCCGCCTGTTCTTCAAACGACGCGACGGCGTCGGCGGGCACCGAGACTTGCAGGCGCCGCGAGACGCCGGTGGAGTCGGTGGGGGTGATCGTGATGTCCATCCCCCAAACTTAACGGGGGCCGGGGGGAACGGCGACGGGGCGCCCCCGTGGCCGGGGGCGCCCCGTCGGGCGCCGTGCGAGGGGGCGCTGGTGCCCCCCGCGGGGCGGCGTCAGCCGGGTTGCAGCGCGGGGGTGGGGGCGCGACGCGGGGCGGCCGCGCCGCCGATGAGCTCCGCCACGATCTTCCCGCTGGAGATGACCCCCGGGAGCCCGGCCCCCGGATGCGTCCCGGCCCCGCAGAAGTAGAGGTTGGGGATGTCGGGGCTGACGTTGTGGGGGCGCATGTAGGCCGACTGCGTCAGCACCGGCTCCAGCCCGAAGGCGTTCCCCTTGAAGCTGTTGAGCCGGTCGGCGAAGTAGCGCGGGTCCACGCGCCGCTCGGTCACGATGGACGCCTGCAGTCCCGGGAGGTAGCGGTCCTCGAGGTACTGCATGATGCGGTCGCGGTAGCGCGGGGCGGCGGCCTCCCAGTCCACCGCGCCCCCCAGGTGCGGCACCGGGGAGAGCACGTACCAGCAGTCGTGCCCCGGGGGCGCCAGCGACGGGTCGGTGGCGGTGGGGCGGTGCAGGTACAGGGAGAAGTCGTCCGCCAGCACCTTGCGCTCGAAGATGTCCTCGAGGAGCTCCCGGTAGCGGGGTCCCATGAGGATCTCGTGGTGCGCGATGTCCGGGTACTGGCGGTTGGTGCCGAAGTAGATCACGAACAGCGACATGGAGAGGCGCAGGCGCTCCATGCGCCCGTCGCTCATCGACGGGCGCGCAGCGGCGGGGAGGAGCCGCCGGTGCGCCTCGATGACGTCGCCATTGCACACCACGGCGTCGGCGGCGAGGCGCTCGCCGTCGGCCAGCCGCACCCCCGCGGCGCGGCGGGCCCCGGGGGCGAGGAGGATCTCCGCGACCTCGCTGTCGTAGCGGATGGTGCCGCCGAGGTCCTCGAACGCCTGCACGAAGCCGCGCACCAGCGCCCCGGTCCCGCCCATGGCGAAGAGGACGCCCCACTGCTGCTCCAGCTTGTGGATGAGGGCGTACATGGAGGAGGCGCGGTACGGGTTCCCCCCCACCAGCAGCGGGTGGAAGGAGAACACCTGTCGCAGGCGCGGGTCGCGGATGTGCTGCTCCGCCAGCGCCGCAACCGACTTGTCGGCGCGGGTGCGCACCAGGTCGGGGAGCGCGCGCGCCATGGACCCCAGCGTGAGGAACGGCTTGTCGATGAGCGGCATCCCGACGTTGAAGATCTCCCACGCCTTCTCGCGGAAGCGCAGGTATCCCGCCACATCGTCGGGGTTGAAGGCGCCCACCTGGCGGATGAGGTCGTCCTTGTCGCCGTTGTAGTGGAAGACCGACCCGTCCTCGAAGCGGATGTTGTAGAACGGGTCCAGCGGCACGAGCTTGACGTAGTCGTCGGTGGGGCGGCCGGTCAGCGCGAACAGCTCGTCGATCAGCCACGGGGCCGTGATGATCGTGGGCCCCGCGTCGAAGGTGAAGCCGTCCTGCTCGAAGACGTAGGCGCGCCCCCCGGGCTTGTCGAGCTTCTCGACGAGGGTGACGGCGTGCCCCTGGGCCTGGAGGCGGATGGCGGCCGCGAGGCCGCCGAAGCCGCTGCCGATGACGACGATGCGCATGGGTGGTGCCGGAATGAATGGATGGACGGGGAGGGCGCCCTCCCCGCGCCACTCAGCGACGGAACAGGACGACGATGTGCCAGACGTGGATCACGAGCGCCGCCAGCATCGCCAGCGCGAACAGTTCGGGGGCGGGGTCCGGGCGCCGGTGGAAGAGCATGGCCGCCACCAGCGAGCCGCCGGCGCCCAGGAACGTGAGCAGCCGGGGGACGTTGGGGGCCCCCAGCGGTCCGTCCGGGTGCCGGCGCTGGTAGCGCACGATCACCAGCGCCTCCACCGCGATCAGGACCAGGATCCCGATGGGGAGCCAGTCCGAGTCGAAGGCCGGCTGCAGCGCCTCCACCCCGGGGGACCCCTATCCTTGGGAGGACAACGCGCCGCGCAGCGCCGGGGTGCCCGACACCGCCAGCCCGGGATCCTGGCGCAGCGCCAGCCCCAGCGGCACCGCCATCGCCAGCAGCCCCAGCCAGCCGGCCAGCGCCATCTCCCACCGGAAGCAGATGGCCAGCGGGAGGAGCCCGTTGATCGCGTACAGCGCCAGCGGCAGCCGCGCCGGCGCCACCTGTCCGGCCCACAGCGACGGCGGGATGATGGCCAGTATCACGCGCGCCACCAGGATCCCCGTCAGCAGCCATCCCAGCCAATTCGTCAGCGGCATGCCG
Source organism: Gemmatimonadota bacterium (assembly GCA_018969225.1). Classification (GTDB taxonomy): domain Bacteria; phylum Gemmatimonadota; class Gemmatimonadetes; order Gemmatimonadales; family Gemmatimonadaceae; genus Gemmatimonas. Next base: position 5,507 of record JAGWYS010000177.1, read on the forward strand.
AAGAAGATCGGCTTCCCGATGAACTGCGCGAACGCGCTCCGGTCCGACAGGTCGCCGATCTGCCAGAACCAGTGGTTGGTCTTCACCATGGCCGGGTCCATCGACACGTCCCACAGCGTCAGCACCACGCCGGCCACGAGCGCCCACCACCACCGGGAGACACGGTCATCCTTGGCCGGCAGCAGCCGCCCGCAGATGGCCAGCGACGCCACCAGCATGTAGAACCACGAGGTGGGGATGTTGAACGGCACCCGCCCCAGGATCTTGTACCCCAGCTGGCTGGTGTACTCGTACGCCCCGAACGGGTAGTCGGTGACCGTCCCCGCGTATTCCGACGCGAACGCCAGCGTGATGGACGCCGCGAACGCCAGCAGCGCCCGCCGCACCCCCACGGCGTGCGCCAGGAACGCCAGCCCCGCCAGCGCCCCCAGCGTCACCGTGGTGGCGCCGCCGTAGGTGTACCCCATGGCCATCACGCGCTGGTTCTGCGGCGTCTGCAGCCACTCGGGGTACGGCGGGTGCAGGAAGGTCGCGAAGGCGAACGCCGAAAAGGCGCTGAACGCCAGGTGCCCCAGCAGCGCGAACGATGCGATGCGGAACAGCAGCGGGGCGGACTCCTCGTGGTCCAGGGTCGGGGTCATGCGGCAGGTGCCTCAGGCAAGACGGACAAGGGCGTCGGCGGATGCCGACGCGGTGTTGGGTTCCCACTCCACGCGCGGCCCGCGCCGCAGAGCCGACAGGTCGGGGACCGGCGGCCGGTAGCGCCACGCCTGCCACAGGATCCCCACGCGGGCCAGGCGCCCCAGACGCGCCCGCGCCGTCAGGGTGTCGTACCCCTGCGCCTCAATCGCCCCCAGGATCCCGGCGTAGCCGGTGGCGCACGCTGCGGCGCACCCCTGCGCGTCGGGGGCCAGCAGCGCGATCCCGGGCACCGCGGCGTCGTACAGCGCCCGCGCCCGGCTCACCTCGAACGCCATCAGCCGCGCCCAGCGCGGGTCGCGCGCCAGCCCCGTGCGGGCCCCCGCCATCACCTCGTCGGTGGCCAACCCGAAGCGCGCCAGGTCCTCCGCCGGCAGGTAGCAGCGCCCCCGCTGCGCATCCTCGCCCACATCGCGCAGGATGTTGGTGAGCTGCATCGCCGTCCCCAGCGTGCGGGCGAAGCGGATCGCCTGCGGCAGCAGCGCCGCCCCGGCGGGCACCCCGAACACATAGGTGCACATCTCCCCCACCGAGCTGGCCACCCCCTGGCAGTACCGCTCCAGCGCCTCCCAGGTCGCGTACCGCTGCGCCTCCAGGTCGCGCTCCACGCCGTCCAGCAACTCGAACAGCGGCGCCGCATCCACTGCGTAGCGCCGCGTGACCGACGCCAGCTCGCGGAACACCGGCCCGCTGGGCGCCCCTGCCAGCGCGTCGCGCAGCTGCTGCCGGTAGGCCTCCAGCTGCGCCCGCAACGCCACCCGGTCGCCATGGTCGGCCTGGTCCACCAGGTCGTCGGCGATCCGGCAGAAGGCGTACAGCGCGAACGCCGCGCGCCGCTTGTCCGCGGGGAGCAGGCGGCTCGCCAGGGAGAAGGTGCGCGCATGCACCCGGGTGATCCGGGCGCACTCCCCCGCATCGTCCACGGCCGTCCCGATGCTCGCCTCCGATCCCCCTGCGGTCATCGGGGACCCCGGCCGGCGAACGGGTGCACGGGTGGACTCATCGGGACGCACCTGGGGAAACGGAAGCCACCGGGACCGGCGGGACACTGCGGGCATGGAGGAGATGGCGTGACGAAGGGCGGTGCGCGGATGACGGCCATGGATCAATACCGCACGGGGGCGGCGCGGTTCCTGCCCACCGGGTTCCCGCCCGCCGACCCACGCCCCGACCCTTTCCCCTCCTCGTCGAACTTGCTGCGGCCCAGGGGGAATGTCAATCAAAATGGACACACGTTGTGTCAGCACAACGGGACACCAGCCACCGGGCGACCCCGGCGGTGCCTCCCCGGACGCCGCCGTCTCCGCCGCCGCCCGCACTAGTTTTCCCGCCTTCCCTCCCGACACGCTCCCCGCCATGCGCCAATACCGCTACCAGGCCTCCGACGCCACCGTGGAGGCGATGCGCCGCCTCCGCGGGGCGTGGGCGCGGCTGCACGTCATCGACACGGCCGTCACGGTGGTGCTGGCCGACGAAACCGCGGTGATCATCGACGTGGAGGCGGCCGACGTCGAGGACGCCTTCGAGGCCTTTCGCCTCCGGGCCGTGCACGACCCCACCCCGCTGGTGTACGGCGAGCCGGTGACCGACTTCACCGCCCCCGGCAACGACGTGGTGCTCTTCACCGGCGCCACCTGGAGCGAGCCCGGCAGCACCATGACCACCCCCATGATCTCCGCCCCGGGGGCGGTGTCCTTCAGCGGGCATCCGGGACAGCTCTCCGAGCACGCCGAGGTGGTGTGCCTCACCACCGACGCCGTGGTGATCGCCTCGGCGGAGGGCGCGGGGGTGCTGGTCCGCACCGGGCTCAAGCCGTACGCGCTGCAGCTCGTGCGGGACCCCGCCGAGGTGCGCGCCTTCCTGCGCGAGCGCGGCTACGAGGAGGGCGCGTGAGGGGCCCGGCAAGGGGCCCGGCGAGGCGCGCACGCCGGCGGCTGCTGGCGCTGGCCCTCGCCGGGGGCGCCCACGTGGCCGGGGCACAGCCGCCCTCCCGGGCGCCCATCCCCCCGGATTCGCTGGAGCGCGCGGCGCGGCGGCTGATCGCGGCCGTCCCCTTTCC
>JAGWYS010000178.1 GCA_018969225.1 Gemmatimonadota bacterium
CGCGGAGGGCAGGGTGCCGCCAAGGCACCGGCCCCGGAGGCGGTGAAGGCGCCCGCCAAGGCGCCGGAGAAGGCGCCGGAGAAGGAGGCCCCCAAGGCTCCGGCCAAGGGCGCGAAGGCGCCCGCCAAGGCCTCGGCCAAGGCCTCGGCCAAGGCCTCGGCCAAGGCCCCGGCCAAGGCCCCGGTCAAGGCTCCGGCCAAGGCTCCGGCCAAGGCTCCGGCCAAGGCTCCGGCCAAGGGGCCCGCCAAGGGGCCCGCCAAGGCGGCCAAGGCCCCGGCCAAGAAGGCCCCCGCCAAGAAGGCCGCGCCGCGCAAGTAGGCGCAGCGGTGCGGTGGAACGCGAAGGGCCGGGGGCATCTGCCCCCGGCCCTTCGTGCATCGCCACCCCGGGGCGCGGGCTACACCAGCCCCGCCGCCCGCCCCGCGTCCTTGAACGCCGCCACCACCGCGTCCAGGTCGCCCTGCGTGTGCGCCGCGCTGATCTGGCACCGCAGCCGCGCCTCCCCCTTGGGGACCACCGGATAGCCGAAGCCGGTCACGAACACGCCGCGGTCCAGCAGCAGCTCGCTCATGCGGATCGCGAGCGCCGTGTCCCCCACGATGATGGGCACGATGGGGGTCTCCCCCGGGAGCGGCGAGAACCCCGCCTCCCGGATGGCCGCGCGGAAGTAGCGCGCGTTGTCCTGCAGGCGCCGCACCCGCTCGGGGTGCGCCAGGGTGAGCTCCACCGCCGCCAGCGAGCTGGCCGCCACCGTAGGGGGGAGCGCGTTGGAGAACAGCTGCGGGCGCGAGCGCTGGGTGAGGATGTCGCACAGCGCCGCCGACCCGGCGATGAACCCCCCCGCCGCCCCGCCGAGCGCCTTCCCCAGCGTGCTGGTGATGATGTCCACCTCGCCCAGGACGCCGAAGTGCTCCGCCGTGCCGCGTCCGGTGGCCCCCAGCACCCCCGAGGCGTGGGAGTCGTCCATCACCACCACCGCGCCCTCCTCGCGCGCGATCTGCAGGATGTCCGGGAGCTTCGCGATGGAGCCCTCCATGGAGAAGACGCCGTCGGTCCAGATGATCTTGCGGGGGGCGGCGCGGTGCGCGCGGAGCTGCTCGCGCAGGTGGTCCATGTCGGCGTGGCGGTACACCGCGGTGGCGCACTTGGTGGCGGCCTTCGCCAGCCGGATGGAGTCGATGATGGACGCGTGGTTGAGCGCGTCGGAGATGACGAAGTCCCCCTCGCGGGCGAGGGAGGGGGTGAGCGCCTCGTTGGCGTTCCACGCCGAGACGTAGGACAGGGCGGCCTCGGTGCCCGTGAAGCGGGCGAGCGCGGCCTCGAGCTCGCGGTGCACGGTGAAGGTGCCGCAGATGAAGCGCACCGAGGCGGTGCCGGCGCCGTAGCGGCGGAGGGCGTCGATCCCCGCCTCGACCACGGCGGGGTCGTTGGCGAGCCCGAGGTAGTTGTTGGAGGAGAGGACGATGACCTCGCCGCGCCCTTCCATGCGGACGCGGGCCCCCTGGGGGGACTCGAGGTGGTTGAGGCGCTTGTAGGTGCCGGCGGCGCGGAGCGCGTCCAGCTCGGCCTGCAGCTCCGCGGTGAGGGGGGAGACGGGGGGCATGGGGGCGGTGGGCGTCAGAGCTCGAAGATGATCTTGCCGGCCTCGCCGGAGCGGATGAGCGCCATGGCCTCGTCCACCGCCTCGAGGGGGAGGCGGTGGGTGATGACCGGGCGGGGGTCGAAGTTCCCCGAGCGGAGGAAGCGGGTCATCTGGTGCCAGGTGTCGTACATGCGACGGCCGACGACGCCGTAAAGGGTGAGCCCCTTGAAGATGATCTCGCTGGCGAAGTCCACGTCGATGGGTTTGGCGGGGATGCCGAGCATGTTGACGCGGCCGCCGGGGCGGGCAAGGGCGAAGGCCTGGTGCACCGCGCTGGGGACGCCGGACATCTCGAGGACGACGTCGGCGCCCAGCCCGTTGGAGGCGGTGCGGACGGCGTCGGCCGCTTGGTCGGGGGTGACGGCGGCGTGGGCGCCCATGGTGCGGGCGAGGGCCAGGCGGGTGGGGTTGACGTCGGTGGCGACGATGCGGGCGGCGCCGGCCGCCTTGGCAATGCCGACGGCGAAGGCGCCGATGGGGCCGCACCCCGTGATGAGGACCACCGCGCCGGCGAGGTCGGCGGCGAGGGCGGTGTGGAAGGCGTTGCCCATGGGGTCGTGGATGCCGCCGATGTCGTACGGGATGGCGGGATCCAGCGGCCAGATGTTGGCGGCGGGCATGGCGATGTACTCGGCGAAGCAGCCGTCGCGGTCCACGCCGATGATGCGGGTGGCCGGGTCCACGTGGGCCTGGCCGGTGCGGCTGAAGAGGGAGTGCTCGTCGACGATGTGCCCCTCGGCGGTGACGCGATCGCCCACGGCGACGGAGGTGACCAGGGCGCCGACGGCGGCAACCTCGCCGGCGAATTCGTGGCCGACGATGAATGGGGGACGGCAGCGGGAGGCGGCCCACCGGTCCCACTCGTAGATGTGCACGTCGGTGCCGCAGACGCCGGCAGCGCGGACGCGAATGAGGACTTCGTCGTCGCGGATGTCGGGGACGGGGACGTCCCGGAGGGTGATGCCGGGGGCGGCATCGGTCTTGACCAGCGCTTTCATGGATCGAGCGGAGGGGGGCGAACGCGCGCGCGGCGCGCGTCAAAGCTGGCGTGGCGCGACGGGTCGGGCAACGTGCGCGATGGCGTCGGCGGTGGTGTCGCGGCGCATATCGCGCGCGTTCTTTATACGCGCTATTGCGCGGCGCAGTTATCCACGCGTATATTCGCGCGCAATCAACGACTTGCGCGTGCTGTCCACATCCTGGTTCATCCGCGGCGTCCTTCGCGTGGCCGGAGCGCGCAGTCCCAGTCGGATCCGCGTGGCGTCAGCCCCACCCGCGTCGTCCCACCGTCGTCGTCACGCCGCCCCGTCGGCGTCCCAGCGCGCGCGCTTCCCCTTGGAAGCCGCGTAGCGCCCGGGCGTCGGCCACTGGCCGGCATCCGGGTGCGGCTCACCTTTCCACCGGGGGAAAGGGAGCGAGATTCCCCCTCCTCGAGAGGAGTTGTCACGATGGCTGCTGCGAAGAAGGCTGCGAAGAAGTCGGCGAAGAAGGCCGCGAAAAAGCCGGCGAAGAAGGCCGTCAAGAAGGCGGTGAAGAAGGCCGCCAAGAAGGCGGTGAAGAAGGCGGCGAAGAAGGTCGCGAAGAAGCCGGCGAAGAAGGCGGCGAAGAAGGTCGCCAAGAAGCCGGCGAAGAAGGCCGCGAAGAAGGCCGCCAAGAAGCCGGCGAAGAAGGCCGCGAAGAAGGCCGCGAAGCGCAGCCGGAAGGCCGCGCCTGCGCCGGCCCCCGCGCCCGCCGCGTCGTAAGCACGGCAGCACCTCGCGGGGCGGTTCCCTGCGCGCAAAGGCGCCGGCATGTCTGCCGGCGCCTTTCACGCGTTCAGGGGGACGGCGCGCCGTCAGGGCACGGCGGCGGCCTCCGCCGACGGGTCCCGCGCCGGCTGCTCCGCGACCGGCCAGGACGTCCACTCCGCGTCCTCGTCGGGGAAGGGGCCCCACACGAACGCGGCAACGCGCGGCAGGCGATCACCGCGACCACCGTCCGCGATGACGATGCCGATGGGATCAGAGGGGCCGACGCGCGTGGACGCGGCCAACCGGGATGTGCGACGCATGAGGCGATCCTCCCCGCCAAGAGCCTGTCTCCGGACGCGCGGCGCCAGATGCGCCACCACCAGGGACTCGCCGCTCCCCAAGGCACAATCGGTGCCAGCGCGTGACGGTGCGCGAAGCTGTTGGCACGCGGCTAGTTGCAATCAGGACGCGCGCCTCCGCTTGGCCCGGGTCGTGTCACCGGGACACGCGGGGGGACCGGCGGCGTGTCAGCGCGACACGCCGCGTGGCGCGGTCAGGCCACCGCCGCGCCCTTGCGCGCCACGAAGATGTCGCGCCGTCCGCTGCGTCGTTCGATGGAGACGTTCCATCCGCGATAACGCGATGCCAATTCGTCGAACGGCACCCCGCCACCGTCCCCCTCGCGCGCATCCACCCCCGCGGCCAGCGTCTCGACCAGGTGCACGCCGCCGTCCACCGTGGCGTGCTGCAGCACGCTGATGACGCGCGCGCGATCCGTCGCCGACAACCCCGCCAGCGCCGCCGGTGTGCACACCACCGCGTGCAGGGCGACGTCGGGGGACCACCCCTCCAGCGACTGGCAGTGCGTGCGCATCCGTCCCGCCAAGCCTGCGACCTCCGCCGCGCGCGTCATCCGCGCCACCGCGTCGGCGGCCGGCTCCAGGGCGGTCACCGCACACCCCCGGGCCGCCAGGAACAGCGCCGGTCCCTCCTGCGCCACCGCCGCCACCAGGACGTGCCGGTCGGTGCCGTCGGCCAGCTCCCGCACCAGCGCCGCGTCCGGTTCGATCCCCCAGTGCTCCGGCGTGCGGTACACCGCCAGCGCCTTCAGCCGTCGCCGCTTCCAGGTGGCGTACGTGGGGAGCCGCAGCCGACGGCCAATGAGCCGATCCACCTCTTCCGTCAGCAGCAGTTCCGTGAGTCCGAGCTGCGGCTGCCCCTGCAGCACGGCCACCGCCTCATCCCCGATCTTGAGCAGGGTGCTGCGGGGAATCGACTCCTTGTACTCCTCGGTTTCCCGCTGGATGTACAGCTCGTACTCGCGCTGGAGGCTGACTGGGGAGGGAATACGCGGCCTCAACGTGTGGAAGGAATGTGGACAACCTACGGCGCGGAAAACCCCTCGCAAGCCCATTTTTGTGATGTATCATTCCGCAACCTCAATCGTCTCATCCCCTTTGCGGGATTTCCACATCCTCGTAGCCCATGCCTGAACTCCCCGAGGTCGAGGAGGCCGCCACCCGCCTGCGCGCGGTCGCCCTGCGCGAACTGATCACGATGGTGCAGGTTCGCCATCCCGCACTGGCCCGATCGTTCCCGCCCCAGGCCCAGGCGGCCGTGGTGGGGGAGACCATCGTGGCCGTCACCCGGCGGGGGAAGAGCCAGCGGGTGGGGCTGGCGGACGGGGGGACGCTGGAGGTGCACTTCCGTCTGGCCGGCGACTGGGCGCTGGGGCGGCGCGGGGACCCGGAGCCCCCCCACGAACGGCTGCGTATCGACCTGGCCGGGGGCGCCCGAGTGTCGCTGGTGGACCCTCGGGCGCTCAGCGTGGTGCGCTACTTCCCCTCGGGGACGCTCCCCCCGTCCGGGCTGGGGCCTGAGCCGCTGGAGGCCGAGTTCACGGTGCCGGCGCTGCAGGAGGCGCTACGGACCCGCCGAGTGGCCGTGAAGCTGGCGCTGCTCGACCAACGGGTGGTGGCGGGGGTGGGGAACATCTATGCCGCCGAGGCGCTGTGGGAGGCGCGCATTCATCCCGGGGCGGTTGCCGGCCGCCTGACGCGCGCCCGGGTGGCCCGGCTGCACGACGCCATCCGCACGGTGCTGCAGACGGCGCCTGCCGGGCGCTACCATGCCCCGGACGGGGTGCGGGAGGGGTGGCGGGTGTACGGGCGTGCGGGGGCCCCCTGCGGCCGCTGCGGGGCGGCCATTGGGCGGATGGTGCAGGGGGGGCGGAGCAGCTACTACTGCCCGACGTGTCAGCGGTAGCCGCCGTGACCCGGCCCCGCGGCCCCCGCTAGTTGCGGCGGCCGACCGCGTCGAACACGGCCAGCGTGGCGGTCGCCGTGTGCGCCCAGGCAAAGCGGGCCGCCTGCGGCGGGCCGGCAGCCGCCAGGGCGGCCCCGACGCCCGGGGAGGCGAGCAGCTGCCGCATCCGCTCCGCCAGCGCCTCGGCGTCGGGCCAGGGAAACGTGAGCGCCGCCGCGCCGGCCACTTCGGGGAGCGAGCTGGCGTCGGCGCAGATCACCCGCCCACCGGCCGCCATGGCCTCCAGCACCGGGAGCCCGAACCCCTCGTAGCGCGACGGATACACCAGCGCGGTGGCCCGCCGGTACAGCGTGACCAGCTGGGCGTCGCTCACGAACCCCACGTGGCGCAACCACGGGGCGTGCGGTGCCAGCCGCCGCGCGTCGGGCCCCAGCCCGGGACCGCACTGGACCAGCGGCACCGCGCACCCCTCCGCCGCCAGCCGCGCCATGGCCGTGTAGAGCGTGCGCAGGTTCTTGCGCCCTTCCTGCCCCCCCACCGTCAGGAAGAAGGGGCCGTCCACCCCCGCCCGCACCAGCGGCGCCGTGTCCTCCGGGACGTCCAGCGGCAGGTCGTCGGCGGCCAGCAGCGTCACGTGCACCCGCTGCGGGTCGGCGGGGAGGCGGCGCAGGATCTCGGCGCGGCTGAACTCCGAGAGGGTGAGCACCGCCGCCGCGCGCCGCACCGTCTGCCCGAAGCGCCACCGGTACTTGAGCCGCTTGGCCACCTTCCACCACCGGTGGTCCAGCTGCAGCATGGGCGCCAGGTCGTGCACGCTGACCACGAGCGGGACGTCGGGGGTGCGCCACGGAAGCGTGGCCCAGGGATACCACGCCAGCGACGCCCGGGAGCGCGGCAGCGCCCCCGGGGGCGCGAAGGCGAGGCGATCGGCCAGCCCCGGGGCGCGGGGAGCCAGCTCCGCGCGCAGCACGGCGTGGTCGGCGCGCGGGGCGTGCAGCGTGATGGCCAGGGCCGGGCGCTGGCGCGCCATCTCGGCCACGAGGTTGCGCACCAGCCGTCCGATGCCGCGCCGGTCGCGGCGCAGCCGCCCGGCCTCCACGGCCACGTGCACCGCCTAGTCCTGCGCCTCGAGCAGCGCCCCCTTGAGGTACCCGGTTTCCGGGACGGTGAGGAGCTCAGGGTGATCGAGGGGCTGCCCGGTGAGGGCGCGGAGCGCGAGCACGCGACCGCTGTCGGCGCCCGCCTCCTGCAGGAGCGCCAGGAAGTGGGCGCGCGAGAGGTGGAAGCTGCAGCTGGCGGTGAACAGCGTGCCGCCGGGGGCCAGCAGGCGCATGGCCTGCAGGTTGATGTCCTTGTAGCCGCGCCACGCCCCCTCGAGCGCCGCCTTGTGCTTGGCGAAGGCGGGCGGGTCCACCACGATGGTATCGAAGCGGCGCCCCTCGCGCCCCCACTGGCGCAGCTGCTCGAACGCGTCCCCCTCCACCGCGGTGATGTTGTCCAGCCCGTTGCGGGCCGCGTGCTCGTCCACGCGCGCCAGCGCGGCCGCGGAGCTGTCGAGCGCCACCACCGTGTCGGCGCGGCGCGCCAGGTGCAGCGCGAACGACCCGTGGTAGGCGAAGCAGTCCAGCGCCGCCCCGCGCGCCCGCTCGCCGATGAGCACGCGGTTTTCGCGCTGGTCCAGGAAGGCGCCGGTCTTCTGCCCGTCCCAGGGGGCGGCCAGGTAGCGGATGCCATGCTCCACCACCTCGATGGTGCGCGGCACCGCGCCGGCCAGCAGCGTGACCTCGCGCGGCAGCCCTTCGCGGGCGCGGGTGGCGGGATCGTTGCGCGCCAGGATCCCGGCGCACCCGGTGAGCGCCTGGAGCGCGTCCACGATGGCGGGGCGACAGGCGTCCACGCCGGCGGAGAGCAGCTGCACCACCAGGCAGTCGTCGTACCGGTCCACCACCAGCGAGGGGAGCCCGTCCCCCTCGCCATGGACGAGGCGGAGGGCGGTGGTGTGGCCGCCCAGCGGCGCCCGGCGCGCCATGGCCGCGGCCAGCCGCGCGTGCCACCAGGCGGCGTCGGGGGGCGCCTCCTCGGGGCCCGCCAGGCGGCGGAGGGCGATCTCGGAGGCGGGGCTCCAGAGTGCGTACCCCTGCGGGACGCCGTCGGGGCCCGTCACGGCCACCACGCCGGCGGGTGCCGACGGCCGCCGCTCCACGTCGGAGCGGTAGATCCAGGGGTGCCCCTGCCGCCAGCGCGTCACGCCGCGCCGCGACACCCGGGCCACGGCCAGGTCGGCGGCGCTCACGGGCGCTTCCGCACCTGCGCGATGGCCGCGCGGTGCTCCGCGAAGGTGGTGCGGAACTCGTGCCCGCCGTCGGGGCGGGCCACGAAGAACAGGTACGGCACCGCGGCGGGGGCCAGCGCCGCCGCCAGCGACGCCGCCCCCGGGGAGGCGATGGGCCCGGGGGGAAGCCCGTCGTGCTGGTACGTGTTGTAGCGCGAGTCCACGGCCAGGTCGCGGTACAGCACGCGCGCGGTGTGGCGCGGGAGGGCGTACTGCACCGTGGGGTCGGCCTGCAGGCGCATCCCCTTCTGCAGGCGGTTCCA
>JAGWYS010000179.1 GCA_018969225.1 Gemmatimonadota bacterium
TCCACGACGTCCCGGTGCTCCTCCCACGCCGGATGGCTGGCATCAATGACGTGCAGCAGCAGGTCGGCCTCCCGCGCCTCGGCGAGCGTGGCCCGGAAGGAGGCCACCAGGTGGTGCGGCAGCTTGCGGATGAAGCCCACCGTGTCGGTAAGAAGCACCGCGTACCCCTCGGCCACCTCCACCTCGCGCGTGAGCGGGTCCAGCGTGGCGAACAAGCGGTCCTCCACGAACACCTCGCGGTCCTCCGCCATGGCGCGCAGCACCGACGACTTCCCGGCGTTGGTGTAGCCCACCAGCGCCGCGCGGAAGTGCAGCTGCCGGCCCTGCCGCTGGATCTCCCGGGCCCGCTCGACGTCGGCCAGCCGCTCCCGCAGCACGCGGATCCGGTGCTGGATGAGCCGCCGGTCGGTCTCCAGCTGGGTCTCGCCGGGGCCGCGCATGCCGATGCCGCCGCGCATCTTCTCCAGGTGCGTCCACATGCGGGTGAGGCGCGGCAGCAGGTACTCGAGCTGCGCCAGCTCCACCTGCATCCGCGCCTCGCTGGACCGAGCCCTCGTGGCGAAGATGTCGAGGATGAGCTCCGCCCGGTCCATGACCCGGGTGCGCACCACCTCCTCGATGTTCTTCCCCTGGGCGGGGGTCAGCTCGTCGTCAAAGATCACGAGCGTGGCCCCGAGCTCCTGGATGCGAAGCTTGAGCTCCTCGACCTTGCCGCTTCCCAGGTACGTCCCCGGATGCGGGCGGTCCAGCTGTTGGGTGAGGGTCCCCACCACCACCGCGCCTGCGGTGTCGGCCAGCCGTCCCAGCTCCTCCAGGTGTTCGTCCACCTGATGCCGCGCCGCGCTGCGCTTGAAGGGAGCGCTGACCAGGATGGCGCGTTCCTGGGGCGGCTGCAGGGAGATCGGCTGGCGGCTGATGGGTCGGCTCCGGAGGGGACGTCGGTGGTCGGTGGGAGAGGCGAGGTCAGCGGCGCGGCGCGCCGGAATACTGCCCCACACGGTCGAAAGGATGGGTGAAGGTGCCGATCGGGGTGGAGACCGTCAGCGCGCCACGCACGCGGTACGGCACGGTGCCGGATAGCAGCAAGGATCGTCCCGCTGCCCCCAACCCGCGAAAGGTGAACTGCAGCGGGAGTCGGACCACGGCAGAATCGCGGCCGGCCACCCGGAAGGGCGCCTCGAGTTCGCCGGCCGCCACCTGGACGGCGTCCACGTCAACCCGGTAGCGGAGGCCCGGGGCATCGAGCGCGAAGCGGTTGGGATTGGCCACCTGCAACTCCACCTCCATGGCGCCGCCGGTGAAGGAGAGCCCGGTGACGGCCACCGAGCGCAACGACACCACCGGCTCCTGAAACGTGGCCCGACCGAGCGCCGCGCAGCCGACCAGCAGCCCCGTCACGATCGCGGTCACCGCCACGGACAGCGCGTACCGCCCGGGTTGCTGCACCGCGCGGCGCCGAGGGGCTCCCGGCATCCCCACCATCATCATGCGTCCTCTCCTGATTGTGCCGTTCCGCCGGCGCCACCTTGCACGCGCGCCCGCAACCCCGCCCACCACGCCAGGCGCTTGGCCACGTCCCGCTCGAACCCGAACGGTCCGGGTTCGTAGAACACCACCCCGTCCAGACTGTCCGGAAGGTAGTCCTGCGGCAAGTAGGCCTCGGGGACGCTGTGGGCATACTGATACCCCTTGCCGTACCCCAGTTCCTTCATGAGCGCCGTCGGAGCGTTGCGCAGGTGCAGCGGCACGGGGGCGGCCGGGGTGCGCCGCGCCGCCTCCAGCGCCGCCTTCCACCCCTCGTACACCTTGGCCGACTTGGGCGCCGTGGCGAGGAACACCGCCACCTCCGCCAACGCCAGCTCTCCTTCGGGGGACCCAAGCCGCTCATAGGCCTGCGCCGCGGCCGTGGCCAACGGCAGCGCCTGCGGATCGGCCAGCCCGATGTCCTCGACCGCCATCCGCACCAGCCGTCGCGCGATGTACCGCGGATCCTCCCCGCCCTCCACCATCCGGGCCATCCAGTACAAGGCACCTTGCGGATCGCTGCCGCGCACCGCCTTGTGGAGCGCCGAGATCAGGTTGAAGTGCTGCTCGCCGCTCCGGTCGTAGTGCGGGACGCGATGCTGGAGCGCCGCCTCCACCGCGTCCGGCGTGATTTCCCCGCCATCGGGGACCAGCGAAGCCGCCGCCTCGAGGATCCCGAGCAGGCGCCGGGCGTCGCCGTCCACCTGTTCCGCCAGCCGCCGCCTGGCATCGGGGCGGATCGCGAGGGCCCGGTCCCCCAGTCCACGGGCCGCGTCCCCGAGGGCACGGTCCACGAGGGATTCCAGTGACGCGACGGGGATGGGCTCGAGCACCAGCACCCGCACCCGCGACAGCAGCGCGCCGGTGAGGGCAAACGAGGGGTTCTCGGTGGTCGCCCCCACCAGCACCAACGTGCCGTCCTCCACATGCGGGAGAAAAGCGTCCTGTTGCGCCCGGTTGAAGCGGTGGATCTCGTCCACGAAAAGCAGGGTGCGCCCCCCGTCCGCCCGGCGCGCCGCCGCCTGCTGGACCACCTCGCGCACCCGCGCCACGCCGTCGGTGACCGCGGAGAACGCCACAAAGGTGGCGTCGGTGGCCTGCGCGATGAGGTGCGCCAGCGTGGTCTTCCCCACCCCGGGCGGTCCCCATAGCACGAGGGAATCCACCACGCCGCGGTTGAGCGCCTCGCGAAAGGGGCGTCCCACCGCCAGCAGCTGCGCCTGCCCGACGACCTCGTCCAGCGTGCGGGGCCGCAAGCGCGCCGCCAGCGGTGCCCCACGACCGGCGCCCTCGGGGCCGGTCGGTCCTGCGGGGGCGGGAGGGACGGCGCGACGTGGGGTCACGGTCCCGCCGCCCCGGAGGCCTGCCATCGACGCACCGCCGCCATGAGCCACTCGCGGTGATTGCGTTCGGGCTCCTCGAGCACGTCTCCCAGCAGGGCGCGCAACACCTGCCCCATGGCCGGCCCCGGCACGACCCCAAGGGCGCGCAGGTCGTCGCCGTCGATTGCGAGGTCAGCCACCTCCACGGGATCCTGAAAGGCGATCCGCAGCAGGCGCCGGTGGAGGCGCCACACCGGGCTCCCCGTCGGCCCGCCCTCCGCTCGCCAGCGCGCGGCCAGCAGCCGCATCGTGCCGGCCACCCGGAGCCGACCGATGCGGGATACCGCCATCCGCAGCGCCGCTGCCGGCACGGCGTCCGCATGGTCGGCGGCGGCGCGCAGCGCGTCACCATGCCGATGCCACCCCTCCACCAGCGCGGTCACGGTCGCCACGTCCTGGTTGGACGCGCGGAGCGCCCGCAGCGCCCGCTCCGCCTCCGACGCCTCCAGCGCCGAAAGGAGCGCGGCCAGACGCAAGGTCCGCCGCAGCGGCCGCCCTGCCCCGCCCGGCCGGGCGAGACAGTCCACGGCCTCCAGCACCTGGTCGGGGACGGCCGCCAACGGAGGCACCAGCGACCCGAAGGCCCCGGCGTCTCGCCACAGGCGGAACGCCGTGGAGGGGCGGTCCACCTGTTCCAGCGTCTTCTCAATCTCCTGCCGGACCCGCTCCGGGGAGAGACGCGGCAGGTGCGGGGCGCTGGTCCGGATGGCCGACCAGGTGGCTGGATCTATGGTCAGGGCGAAGCGCGCGGCGAAGCGGATGGCGCGCAGGGCCCGCAATCGATCCTCCAGCAGCCGTGCCTCGGGGTCCCCCACCGCCCGCAGCACTCGCGCCTCCAGGTCCGCTTGTCCGGCAAACGGATCGGCCAGTCGGCGGGCGATGGGGTCCCACGCGATGGCGTTGATGGTGAAGTCGCGTCGCGCGAGATCCTCCTCCAGCGACGCACCGAACTCCACCACGGCATGGCGGCCGTCCGTGTGGACGTCACGGCGGAAGGTGGTCACCTCGTGCATGCGCCCGTCGCGCCCGAAGACCCCCACCGTCCCGAACTCGATCCCCACCGGCACCGTGCGCCGGAACAACCGGCGCACCTCCGGGGGGGGCGCCGCGGTGGCCAAGTCCCAATCGAGGTTGGCCACCCCCAGGAGGGCATCCCGCACCCCCCCGCCCACGCACCAAGTGGCGTACCCCGCGTTCTGGAGCGTGCGGGCAATCTCAACCACAGCGCCGGGGGGCTGGAGCCGTGGCGCACCCGTCGCACCGTCCCCCGACGTCACCCGCAGAGCACGCTCCCGCCGTTGACGTTGAGGATCTCCCCGGTGACATGACGGGCAAGCGGGCTGGCCAGAAAGAGCACCGGCCCGGCGATGTCGTCGGGGGTGGCGACGCGTCCCAGGGGGATCCCCGCCTCGATGCGCGCCCGGCCACCGTCGGCGAAGGGGCGCACCACCGCCTCGGTGTCCACCCATCCGGGGGCGACGGCATTCACCGTGATGTCCCGCGGCCCCAACTCCACAGCCAGCGACTTCACGAACGAGATCATGGCCCCCTTGGTCGCCGCATAGTCGGCGTGTCCCGCCTCACCCCGCTGCCCCGCCGTGCTGGACACGAAGATCATCCGCCCGCCGCGGGGCAGGATCCGGGCCGCCGCCGCCGCGCCATAGAACATCCCATGCAGGTTGACCCCCATCACGGCATGCCAGCGTGCAGCGTCCAACTTTTCCACAGAAACCGCCTGCTCCGGCCAGACGCCCGAGTTCCCCACATAGATGTCCACGCCTTCCCACATCTGAAGCGCCTTGTCCACAAAGGCCTCGTTGGCCTCCGGCGTGGAAAAGTCGCCCCCCCATGCGAAGGCACGCCCGCCGCCCGCCACGATCGCCTCCACCACCGACTGCGCCTCGGCCTCCCGAGAGCGGTAGCCGATCCCGACCGCGGCACCCGCGTCGGCCAAGAGGCGCGCGACCGCCGCACCGATCCCCCGGGAGCCCCCGGTCACCAGCGCGCGCCGTCCGCGCAGGTCGATCATGCGGCGAGAACCCGGTGGAGCATCGCACATCCAAGTGATTCAGCGCGAAGGTGATGCACAGTTGCGCACAGAGCGCGTGTCACAGGAGTCCCTCGATGGCTTCACAGATCGCGTGCTGGATGCACAGGTGGATTTCCTGCGCCCGGTCGGTGCGATCGGTGGGCACCACCACCGCCACATCGGCCAGTGCCCGAAGCGCTCCGCCATCCTTTGCCAACATCGCCAGCACAGGAACGCCCTTGGCGCGTGCCGCCTCGGCCGCCCGGAGCACATTGGGCGAATTGCCGCTGGTGCTGTGGATAACCAGCAGGTCCCCCGGCTTGGCGAGCGCTTCCACTTGACGCGAAAAAATGTGATCGAAGCCGATGTCGTTGCCCGCCGCGGTCAGGAGGGAGGTGTCGGTGGTGAGCGCAATGGCCGGGTAGGCGCGCCGGTTGCGCATGTACCGCACCACATACTCGGTGGCCATGTGCTGCGCGTCGGCGGCTGATCCGCCGTTGCCGCAGAAGAAGAGCGTGCCGCCCCCCTGCACGGTGCGCAGCACGAGCGCGTGCGCTTCCGCGATGGCGGACGCCAGCTGTTCGGCCGCGCGAGCAGCCGTGGCCGCCAACTCCAGCAGCGGGGCGGTGAGCGATGCCGAACGTGCGGGATGGGTGGACATGTCCATGGGAGAACGTGATGCCGCGACGTTCAGCCGTGAGGGGCGTCCCCCGACGGGATTGCGGCGATGCGCGCCATGGCCCGCTCGGCGCGTGCCTCAAGCGTGGACGCGTCGCCCGACGCCTCCTGGAAAGCGTAGGTCACCAGCGCGTCCACCGTCAGGAGATCCAACGCCGTATCTCGCGAGGTGGAGCCAGAAGACAGGATCTCCTCCAGCAGGGCTTCGCCGGCCTCAAGACAGCACGCAGGCACGTCCGATTCAGGGCGGTCGGCATGGGGTGCCAGCACGGCGGCCAACCGAGCGGCGAGGGACGCTGGCGGCGGTGGGGTCACCGCCGCCAGCCAGTCCCGCACCGTGCGTCCCTCCGCAGCCAAGGCGCTCATCGTACTCCTCCCGAGACCGATCAGGATCCGGCCGTGAGCCGACGGAGGATGTCGGGGACCACCGCCAGCGCCTCCTCCAGCCGGGACACCTCCACCCCGGCCTGCGCCATATGCGGCTTGCCGCCCCCTCGCCCCCCCACCACGGCCGCCACCTCGCGCACCAGCACATCGGCGCGGATCCCGCGCTCGCGAAGGTCGTCGGTGACCACCGCCAGCAGGGCCCCCTTGCCGTCGAGGGCCGCCGCCAGCACCGCCGCGCCACTGCCGATCGCCTCGCGCACGGCGTCGCCAAGCCCCTGCAGCGCCTTGGCGTCCGGCACCTCAACCCGAGCCGTCGTCAGTCGCACCCCGGCGACGTCGCCAGCCGCACCTGCCAGCCGCGCCGCCACGCCACCGCCGGCCGCGCCGCCACGAAGCGCCTCGTCGAGCCGCTTCTCCAGCAGCCGACGCTCGTCCAGCACGGCATCCAGCTTGCGCTCCAGCTGGTCCAGCGACGCGGCGGAGGCGGTGAGCGGCACCTTGAGGCGCACCGCCACCTGCTGCAGGGCGCGCTCCCGCTCCGTGAGGAACTGGAAGGCCCGCGGCCCCGTGACCGCCTCAAGCCGCCGAACGCCAGCCGCCACCCCGCTCTCGGCCACCACCCGGATCAGGCCGATCTCGGCGGTATTGCGGACATGGGTGCCGCCGCACAGCTCCACCGACCACGACGGAATGTCCACCACGCGCACCACGTCCCCGTACTTCTCGCCGAACAGCGCCATGGCCCCGCCGGCCACCGCATCGGCGTACGCCTCCTCACGGGTGTCCACGGGGGCGGCCGCCCACACGCCGGCATTGGCGTGCGCCTCGATGGCCGCCATCTGCTCGGCGGTCACGGGGCCGTGGTGGGTGAAGTCGAAGCGCAACCGGTCGGGGGCCACCAGCGAGCCGGCCTGATGCACGTGGTCCCCCAGCACCCGGCGCAGCGCCGCGTGCAACAGGTGGGTGGCGGTGTGATTGCGCGCCGTGTCCATCCGACGCTCCCGCGGGACCTCGGCGTGGGCAGGGCCAAACGCAATCTCCCCGGAGGCGGCACCGATGGCGGCGATGCGCCCCTCAAGCTTGCGAACCTCGGCCACCTCAACCCGCCACCCCTGACCCGTTATGGTGCCCTGGTCGGAGACCTGGCCACCGGACTCGGCGTAGAACGGGGTGTCGCGCAGCATCACCGCGACCCGCCCATCGGGGAGGGTCCGCACGGCGGTAACGACCGTGTCCACGGCCGTGCGCTCGTAACCCACGAAGCGCCCCATCCCCTCCCGGTGCTGCTGGTCGTGCGACCACTGGGTGGGATCGCCGAAATCGTCGGCGCTCACCGTCAACTGCCGGGCCTTGCGCTCCTCCTGCGACTGGCGACGCTGCGCCGCCAGCGCCTGCTCAAAGCCGGCGATATCCACCAGGTAACCGCGCTCCCGGGCCATCAGCTCCGTGAGGTCGATGGGGAAGCCGAAGGTGTCGTACAGGCGGAAGGCGTCCTCGCCGTCGATGGTGCCGCGGAGCGCCGTGGACCCCTGAGTGGAGCCGGTGGGGGCCAGCTCCTCGAACCGGGACATGCCGGCATCGATGGTGGCAAGGAAGCGCTCTTCCTCGGCGCGGGTCGTCTCCAGCAGGTGCGACCGCCGGGCCTGCAGACCGGGATAGGCCCCCTGCATGCTGTCGATGACCGCCTCCACCACGTGCACCAGCGTGGGCGCGCGGCGCCCCAGCAGCCACGCATGCCGCACGGCGCGGCGCAGGATGCGCCGCAGCACGTACCCGCGCCCCTCGTTGCTGGGGAACACGCCGTCGGCGAGGAGGAAGGAGACGGCCCGCGCATGGTCGGCGAGCACCCGGAACGACGCGGGGTCGATCTCGCGTCCGTCCCGATCGTGCGCCGTACCCAGCCCGACCCCAGGACGATAGGGATACCGGATCCCCACCACCTCCTCGACGCGGGTGATCAGGGGAGCGAAGACATCCGTGTGGAAATTGTTCGTGACCCCCTGCATGACGGCGGCGATCCGTTCCAGCCCCGCGCCCGTGTCCACCGACGGCTTGGGGAGCGGCACCAGCGTCCCATCAGCCTGCCGGTCGTACTGCATGAACACCAGGTTCCAGATCTCCAGGAACCGCCCCGCCTCGGCCCCCTCGACGAAGGCATCGAGCGA
>JAGWYS010000180.1 GCA_018969225.1 Gemmatimonadota bacterium
GCGCCCTCACTCATCCCCGCCTCGCAAGTTGGTCCGTGGTCCCGCCCCGGCCGCTGTCTCTCATCTATCGTCTCCCGTCTCCCGCCTCACAACCCCCTCGCCCACCGGACTCAGTACGTCGGGATCCCCGCATCCACCTCCGCACTCCACGCCTCGATCCCCCCCGCCACATTCACCACGTTCCGGAACCCCTGCGCCACCAGCCAGCTCGCCGCCATCTCGCTCCGCATCCCGTGGTGGCACAGCATCGCATACGGGCGCGACGGATCCAGCTCCCCCACCCGCCCTGGCAACTCGCGCAGCGGGATGTGCACGCTCCCCGGCACCCGCGCCAGCTCCACCTCCCACCCCTCCCGCACATCCACCAGCGTCAGCGTGGGGTCGGCGGCCAGCCGGGCCGCCACCTCTGTCGGGGAAAGTTGGTCGATGGGCATGCGGGGCGGGTTCGGGGGGACAGGTGGAGCAGCGACCGGGAGGGACGCGGGCGCCGCGTCGGCTGCGGCAGGATCACACGCGACCACTGGCACCGCCTCCGACGTCGGCTCCCCCCGGTCGGGGTCGCACGCCGGGCACCCCGGACGTCTCGGCAGGCGGATGGACCGCGTTGCATGGGACAACAAGTCCAGCAGCAGAAGCGTTCCAACAAGTGGAGTGCCCACCCCGGTCAGCAGCTTGATCGCTTCCGTCGCCTGCAGCACCCCCACCACCCCCGGCACCACCCCCAGCACCCCCTCCTCGGCGCACGTCCGCACCGACCCCGGCTCCGGCGGCTCCGGAAACAGGCACCGGTAGCACGGCCCCCCGGGGGCCGCCAGCACGCTCAGCTGCCCCTCGAAGCGCGAGACGCTGCCATGGACGAATGGGATCCCCGCCGCCACGCACGCCCGGTTGAGCGCGTACCGCGCCGGGAAGTTGTCGGTGGCGTCGATCACCACCTGGTGCCCCGCCACCAGCTCGGACGCGTTCGTGTCGGTCAGCCACGTCTCGCGCGTGGCAATCGACAGCGCCGGGTTGAGCGCCTGCAGCCGAGCCGCGGCGACATCCAGCTTGGGGCGCCCCACGTCGGGGGTGGCAAACAGCAGCTGCCGATGCAGGTTGGACATCGCCACCAGGTCGCGATCCACCAGCGTCAGCGCCCCCACCCCGGCGGCCGCCAGGTACAGTGCCGCCGGGCTCCCCAGCCCGCCCACCCCCACCACCAGCACGCGCGCCGCCGCCAGGCGCTGCTGGGCCGCCATCCCGAACCCCGCCAGCGCCACCTGCCGCGCGTACCGGGGGTCGAACGGATCGGTCACCGGCCGCCCAACGCCTGCGCCGCCCGCTCCACCTCGCGCGTGGCCGCGGCAAAACGCTCCGCCAGCTCCGCCACCTCCCCCCGCACCTCCGCCTCGCTGCCGTACCGGATCGCCTCGCCGATCCCCGGGAACACCATCGTCGAGTACCCGTTGTCCACGTCCGACGCGTAGATCAGCGAGCGGTACCAGGGGCGGCTCTTGAGCCCCGACGGGCGGGCCAGTGCCCGCTCCACCTGCCGCAGCGCCGCGTTGGCGCCCCGCTGCGCCTCGGGAGACGCCCCGCGCGCCAGCGCGCCGTCGCGCACCGCGTGGAAGCGCGTGGCCGCCCCCTCCAGCCCGTCAATCGCCGCCACCAGCGGCGCCACCAGCGCCGCCGTCCTCCCGGCATCCCACCCCTTGGCGGCCAGCCCGCGCTCCAGCAGCGCCACCTGCCGCCTCATCGTGCGCGCAAACTCCGCGTAGTCGTACGGCAGCACGTCGGCGTTGGCCAGCCGCAGCGCCATCGCCGCGCCAATCCGCCCCGCGGTCGCGTGGTACTGGAACCCGGGGTCGCCGAAGCGCTCCATCCACGCGTGCGTGTCGTACGCCGAGTGGTAGGTGCCGGCCGGGCCGCCGAAGCCCCAGTCGGCGTGCGGGATCCCCAGGTGGTTGTAGAACCCCGCGAAGTCGCTCCCGCCCCCCGGATCGCCCATCGGCGGCTCCAGCGTGTCGGCGCGCGTCCCCGAGGTGGCGCGCCACGCCTGATACACGCTCCCGCGCCCCTGCGGATCGGGGACATCCTTCACCACGTCACGCAGCACCGCGCGCAGCGACGGGCTCCCGCCGCCGCCAAACTGCGCCCCCTGCGCCGACACGTCCTGGTTGAGGTATGCCACCGCCCCCGCCTTGAGCCTGAGCGAGTCGTCCTCCACGTACTCCGTGCTCCCCACCAGCCCCCACTCCTCGGCGTCCCAGGTGGCGAACACCACGGTGCGCTTGGGGCGCTGCCCCGCCTTGGCCAGCTCGGCCACCGCCGCCGCCGCCTCCAGCACGCTCACCGTGCCGCTGATGTTGTCCGCCGCCCCCGGCCCCCACGCATCGCGGTGCGCGCCGATGTACACGAACTCGTCGGGCCACGTGCTCCCGCGCACGATCCCCAGCGTGTTCCAGATGGCCTTGGTCCCCTGCGTCGCCGCATCGGTGGCCACCGACACGCGCACCCGCACCGGCCCCGCCCCCACGTGGTACCGCAGCGCCATCCCCCCCTGCCACCCGCGCGGGATGTCCGTCCCGCGCACCTCGGCCATCAGCGCCTGTGCGTTCGCGGCGCTGATCGGCACCACCGGGATCCGCGGAATGGGCGCCTGCTCGGGGCGGAGCCGCGGCGCGCCGGGGACGCTGGCATACCCCGGCGTGAGCGGGTCTCCCGTGCCGTTGAACACGCTCCCGCGCTGCACCCCCTGCAGCGGGCGCATCGGCCCCTCGGGGTACACGTCCCCCTGCACGAAGCCGTCGTCCAGCGGGTCGGTGTAGATGAGCAGCGCCACCGCGCCGCGCTTCTCGGCCTCGCGCGCCTTGATGCCGCGGAAGCTCCGGCCGTACCGCGCCAGCACCACCTTGCCGCGCACCGACACCCCCAGCGAGTCGAGCGTGGCGTAGTCCTCGATGAGCCCGAAGTTGGCGAACACCAGCTCCCCCTCCCCGGTCCCGGCCCCGCTGGAGCCGTTCACCGTGGGGTACTGCGGGCGCAGCGTGGCCGAGTCCCCCGGGACCCCCGGCTCGACGAGGTCCAGCGCCGCGGTGTCGCGCCCCAGCTTCGTCACCGACACCGCCGTCGCGTGCGGCAGCCACACGTCGTAGCGCTTCAGCTCCGTCTCCAGCCCCAGCGCCTTCATACGATCGATGACGTAGTCGGCGGTGCGCTTCTGCGCCGGCGTCCCCGCCACGTGCGGCTCCCGCGCCAACGCGGCGCCGTTGGCCTTGGCGCGCGCCGGCTGCGGCGCGGCAATCGCCGCCGCCTCCGCCCGCCGCTGGGCCGCCGCGGCGGCCGGGGTGTAGCCGGGCATGGGCCGGGGGGCGGGCTGCGCCTGCAGCGGAGCGCCCGACGAAGCGGCGAGCGCAACGGCCAGCGAAGCGGCCGGCAGCAGCGTGGAGAACGGCAGGGAGCGTGTCGTCATGGCTCGGTCTCGTAGTCGTGGAGGGCCCGCGTCACCGCCTGGCGGAGCTGCGCCTCGCGGTCCCCGCCGGGCGGGAGCGTGGCCGCCAGCGTGCTGCACTGGTGCGTCATCTCGTCTTCCAGCTGCGCGCGCGTGGGCGTGCGCACCCCCAGCGCTCCCAGCGCCGCGGCGGCCAGCGGCTCCAGCAGCGCCAGCGTCTCCGGTGCCAGCGCCGCCAGCGCGGGGGGCACGACGGGGGCCGGCGGCGTGTCGCGGCGGCGGCGGGGCGCCTCGGCCAGCGCCCGCACGGGGGCAAACGTCACCACGAACGACCCCGGCGTGTGCTCGACGTACCCCGCCAGCACGTTCTTGCGCCGCAGCACCGCCAGCCGCTGCGCCACCGCCGTCCGCACCACCGACACGCCGTCCTCGCTGCGGTTGCCGCGCCCCGTGATCACCAGCGCCTCGCCGGCCCCCTCCACCTGCAGGCGGCGCAACCACGGCTCCGCCAGCGCCACCGCCTGCAACGCCGTGGGGAGCAGCGCCCGCAGGTTGAGCGTGCGCTCCGGGCCGAAGCGCAGCGCGTCGAAGGCGCGCTCGATCATCGCCGTGGCGAGGCGCCCCCGCCGCGCAGCGCCTCCCGCAGCACCCGCCCCGGCAGCCCGGGCTCGAACGGCCGCACCCCGACCAGCGCGGCGAGGGTGGGCGCCACGTCCACCGAGGCGATCGTCGTGGCGTAGCGCCCCGGCTTCACCCCGGCCCCCAGGAACAGCACCGGGATGTGCGCGTCGTAGTCGTGCGGCGTGCCGTGCGTGGCCGTCAGCGCCGTGGAGCCGTAGTAGTACGGCTTGTAGGTGACCGTGAGCGCCGCGTCCATGTCCGCGGGGATCGCGTGCGCCCACCGGCGCGCCAGCTTGTCCCCCGCCGCCGCCTTCCGCGCCAGCTGCTCCACGCGGTCCACCCGCAGCATCCCCGGGAGCGCCTGCAGCCGCCGCTGGAGCGCGGTGATGACCGAGTCCGCCGGCACCCCCTTGGTCGCCAGCCGCGCGCGGTCCAGCGAGATGATGCCGCTGTTGAGCTCCAGCGCGTCCCCTTCAATCCCGCGACGCAGCAGCCCGCTCCGCGCCGAGTCGATGACGGGGCGCCAGATCACGCGCCCGCGGTTGGGGTCGGTGCCGGGGAAGGAAAGCTGCGGCTGCGGGGCCACGCCATGGTCGGCGCCCAGCGCCACCACGATCCGCGCCGAGTCGCGCAGCACGTACAGCGAGTCGAGCAGCCGCCCCAGCGCGCGGTCCACGCGCAGCACCTGGTCGTGCAGCTCGCGCGAGCGCGGCCCCCACTTGTGCCCCACCGCGTCGGTGGTGGACAGCGACACCGCCAGCACGTCGGTGGTGTTGGGGTTCGCCCCCAGCTTGAGCGCATTCACCCCGGCCAGCGCCAGCTCCACCGTGATGTCGTCCATCCAGGGGAACTCGGCGAACGCCGTCCCCGCGCGCCGCGGGTCGGCGTCCAGCACGTGCGGGAAGAGGTGGTCCTTGCCGCCGTTCTCGGACGGTTCATCGTCGCGCTCGGGGTACGCCGACTCGGGGAGGAGGAGCGTCCACGCCTGCCCCAGGTACGGCGCGATGGGGTTGCGCGCATTGTACGCCTGCACCCAGGCGGGGAGGGTGTCGGCGTAGTAGGTGCTGGTGGTGAAGCGCCCGTCCAGCCCGTACCAGTACACCTCCTGTTTGGCCCGCCCCAGCGGGAGGATGGCGCCGCGGTCCTTGCGCGACACCGACAGCGCGCGGCTGTGCTGGTCGGCGGCGCGCACCCAGTCGAAGAAGGTGGAGCCGCGGAAGCGGTACGGCGACGCGCCACCGCCGCGCCCCTGCACCAGCGGCGCCTGCGGGTCGGGGACGCCGAGGTCGTTGAGCACGATCCCCGTCTGCGCCGGGTAGCGCCCCGACCAGAGCGTGGCGTGCCCCGGCGCCGTCTCGGTGGCGGCGTGGTCGTGGTACGCCTGCGTGAAGAACGCCCCCTGCGTCAGCAGCCGCTTGAAGCCGCCGGTGAACTGGTCCTTCCACTGGTCCAGGTAGCCGGGCACCAGCTGGTCCACGGTGACCAGCACCACCAGCGTGGGCTTGGCCGGCGCGGGGCCGGTGGCGGCGGCGGGCTGCGCGGCGACGGGGCGCGCGAGGAGGGGGAGGGCGACCAGGGCCGCCGACAGACGGGGACGGAGGAGGCGCATAACCGAAAGCTAGCGCCGCATCGGCACCGGCGCCCCCGTCCGGCCTCGAGCGCGCCGCCGGATCGGCGCGCCAGGACGAGGTTCAGGCGCCAGCACCTGCGACGGGGCGCACCCGCCATCCCGTCGCGCGGAGGCATCGCATCGCAGCGCCCGCCACGGGCCACCGCGCGATGTCACATCCGCCCCGGCACGGAGGCTCGCACCGGTGCGCGAAATATCCCGCACCCGCCGCCACACCACAAGCGCCCCCAACCCCAACTCCAACTCCAACCCCAACTCCAACTCCAACTCCAACTCCAACCCCAACTCCAACCCCAACTCCAACCCCAACTCCAACCCCAACCCCAACCCCAACCCCAACCAAGGCAGTTTCCCCACCGTACCCCCCGCTCCTCAGGAACCCGTCCAGGTCACCGTTGCAGTTGGAGTTGCAGGTCACCGTTGCCGTTGGAGTTGCAGTTCACCGTTGCAGGTCATCGTTGCGGGTGGAGGGGAATGGCCTATCCCTCCCCCACCTCCCGCAACACGGCCTCCACCACCCCCAGCCCTTCCGCCAGCTGCGCCCGCGTCACCGTCAGCGGCGGCACGAAGCGCAGCGTGTGTTCCCCCGCGCCCACCAGCAGCACGCCCCGGTCGAACGCGCGCCCCACGATCGCCGACACCGGCGCGTGCGTGTCCATCCCCCACATCAGCCCCGTCCCGCGCACCTCGCGCACCACCCCCGTGCGCGCCGCGACGCCACGCAGCTGCTCGCCGAACCACGCCCCCACCTCGCGCACGTGCGCCAGCAGCGCCGGGTCGGCCAGCCGCTGCACCACGTGCAGCGCCGCCGCCGCCAGCAGCGGGCCGCCGCCGAACGTGGTGCCGTGATCCCCCGGCTGCATCGCGCGCCCCACCGCCTCCGCCACCAGGATCGCCCCCATCGGCAGTCCGTTGGCGATCGGCTTGGCCACCGTCAGGATGTCCGGGGTCACGCCCACCCCCTCGTGCGCCAGGAAGTGCCCCGTGCGCCCCAGCCCGCACTGGATCTCGTCCAGGATCAGCAGCACCTGCCGCTCCTGCGTGAGCGCCCGCACGCCGCGCAGGAACTCGGCGTCCAGCACCCGCACGCCCCCCTCCCCCTGGATCGGCTCCACGATCACCGCCGCCGTGCGCGCCGGGTCCAGCACCGCGTCCAGCGCCGCCAGGTCGCGCTCGACGATGCGCACGCCCCCCATCAGCGGCTCGAAGGGAAGCCGGTACGCCGCGCGGTCGGTGGCCGCCAGCGTCCCCGGCAGCCGCCCGTGGAACGCCCCGCGCAGCGCCACGATCTCCACCTTCTGCTCGTGCCCCGTGCTCCGCCCCCACCGGCGCGCGAACTTCATCGCCCCCTCGTTGGCCTCCGCCCCCGAGTTGCAGAAGAACACGCTGTCGGCAAACGTGTGCGCCACCAGCCACGCCGCCAGCGCCTCCCCCGGGCCCGTGCGGTACAGGTTGGAGGTGTGCACCAGCCCCGTGGCCAGCTGCGCCTCGATGGCCTGCCGCACCCCCGCGTCGCCGTGCCCCAGCGACACCACCGCGATCCCCGCCACCAGGTCCAGGTAGCGTCGCCCCGCGTCGTCCCACACGTACACCCCCTCGCCGCGCACCAGCAGCGGCTTCTGCCGCTTGTAGGTGCCCAGGATGGGGGGAAGCGGCGCCGCGTCGGCCGTCGTCGCGGCGGGTGGGGCCATGAGGCTGGTCGCGAGGCTGCTCATGCCGTCGGGTCTCCGGTGTCCTCCGCCGCGGCTGCGCGCGCGACGATCGCGGTCCCCGCCTCGGGAACGGAAAGGGCGGCCAGGTCCCCGATGCGCACCCGGGACACGCCACCCGCCAGCGCCTGCGCGCACGCCTCCAGCTTGGCGGCCATCCCGCCCCCCGCCACGCCGCTGGCCACCAGCGCCTCGGCCGCCGCCAGCGTCAGCGACGGGATGCGCGCCTTGGCGGCGTCCAGCACCCCGGGGACGTCGGCCAGCAGGAACAGCTCCTGCGCCTCCAGCGCCGCGGCGATCGCCGCCGCCGCGTCGTCGCCATTGACGTTGTACGCGCCACCGGGCGCCCCCGCCGGACGCGCCGCCACTGGCGAGATCACCGGTAGGTACCCCGACGCCAGCAGCACGCGCACCACCCCGGGATCCACCTGCGACGGCGTCCCCGCCAGGCCGAAGGTGGCCTCGTCCAGCGGCGTCGCCCGCAGCAGCCCCGCGTCCTCGCCGGAGATCCCCACCGCCGGCACCCCCGCCGCCACCAGCGCCGACACCAGCTGCTTGTTGGCCAGCCCCGACAGCACCATCCGCACCAGCTCCAGCACCCCGTCGGTGGTGACGCGGCGCCCCCCCACGAAGGTGGGCGTCTCGCCGCGCAGCTGCTGCAGCGCGCTGATCTGGTCGCCGCCGCC
>JAGWYS010000005.1 GCA_018969225.1 Gemmatimonadota bacterium
CCGCTGGTGCTGACCGCTGCGCCCCGGAACCGGTGGGGGAGGGGCTGGTGAGCGCCATCGATCCCACCCTGCGCGCACTGGACGATCTCGCCGAGGCGTACGACATCCTGAGCGCCGCCCTCGCCCCGGTGATCCCCCCTGGCTACACCGCCCTCACCGATCCCGCGATGGACGATGCCGCCAACGCGGGCGCAGCGCGCATCATGGACGCCGTGCCGGTTGACCCCGAGGACGGCGCGCCGATCCCGGAGCAGTACCAGCACCGGGGCGCGGTGATCACCTTCCCGTCCGAGGACAACGCCAACGACACGCGGGGCCGGGATCAGGAGGGCTGCATCCTGACGGTGGTGATCCACGGGATGCACCGGAACCACCCAACTGCGCAGATGGATTCAGTCAGATCCGTATGGGCATGGGAGGCTGCCATGCGCCGCCGGATCTTCGCCGATCCCCTCCTGCGCCGTCTGCGCCCGCGCTACATCGGAACACAGCGCGGGATCGCCCGTGCCGGGGCCGAGTGGCTGACCTTCGCCCTGACCCTCACCCTCTACCTCTATCGACCGGGAGCGACCCACAATGGCTGAGTCCAACGCCGTCCGCACGAAGCGGGATGCGATCATCACCATCACCGACGGCACCACCACCTATACCGTGGCGAAGGAGGCCGGTGACTTCAACTTCACTGTCCCCGACACGAACACGACCTCTGTCCTCGACCGGGGAGCGTTCGGCGCCGATCCCATCCTCCGCAAGGGCGATGAGCAGCCGGTGACGGGCGGGTTCAGCATCTACCTGCGCGACCTCCCGAACGCGACCAACCTGACGCTGATCGATCTGTGTATGGATCTCTCCGGCACCGTGGCGGCGGGCATGACCACCACCACCCCCGACAGCGACGTGCGGACGTGGACACTGGCCTACACCGTGGACGGCACCTGGAACGGCGAGGCCGATCAGACGGCCACCTTTGAGCACTGCGTGTTCCGCGCCACCGTCACCGAGGGCGATCCCTCCTCGGTCGCGGTGACGTTCACTTCCTACCAGCCCCGCCCCACCTTCTCCTGATCCGAGGTAGCCCATGTCCAGCACATTCAACGCCGCCCTGCACCTCGACCTGATTGCCAATGAACTGTACGTCACTGGCAACAAGCGTGGCCCGATCAGCAGCAAGATCCTGTCAGATGTCCGTATGGCGACCGGTACCGTAGATGGCGCGATCAACAAGGCGTTCTACAAGCAATACACCGGGATCGGCGCGGGCGTCACCACCTCTATCGATCTGGTCGGGGCGATCACCGATGCCAGCGGCGATACGGTCAACTTCGATGAGGTCGTACTGATCTTCATCCGCAACCTGTCCAGCACCGCCGCGAACTACCTGGAGGTCGGGCCGCACGCGACCAACGGGTTCGGGGTGCTGGCCGCGAATCGGGGTGTCTGGAAGGACGTCAGCGACCGGTCGATCATCCCCGCCGACAGCACCGCCGCCAGCCTCGGGGGCGGCGCGTTCTTCCTCTGGTACAACGTCGCGGGCATCCCCGCCGCTGCCAGCTCCACCGACATCCTCGCGATCACCACCGGGGGCAGCGCGTCTGCCGCCGCCTTCGAGGTGCTGATCCTCGGGCGCGACAACTGATACCCTGACCCCAATCCGGAGCGTTCTCTATGCCGACTCCTCCCATCCCCACCCCCGCACAGCAGCGCGACATTGACGCGGCTGAGGCAACCCTCGACCGGCTCTATCCCGACTGGCGGCAGCCTCCGGAGCAGCGCCGCCGCCGGGGCGGGTTCGCCCACCTGACCCCCGATCAGATCGCGCAGGTCAAGCAGGCGCTGAAAATCCGAGATCTCCGCCTACGCGGGCGCGATGAGGGGGTGACGATCACCTGGAGCGCGAAGGGGCATCCGTTCGCTCATCCCGCCCCGATCAGCGCCCCGACGGTGGATCACTACGCGCTCCGCGAGGCGATGCACGATCCGGAGATCGCCGCCCTGCTCCGGTCACGCGGGATCGTCCGGGGAGGTGAGCAATGAGCGCCCGCGAGTGGACACACGCCGAGGTGCGCTACCGGATGCCCCGCTACGGCGATGCGCTCCGGCTGGTACAGCGCGCCGCCACCCTGCCGCGTGGTACCGATCTGGCAACGCAGGTCGAGGGGTTGCCGTTCTTCGCCGACCTCATCCGGGCGTGCTGGTGTGTGGAGCCTGCACCCCCCGGATCTGACCAGATGCCGGACTGTACCGATTGGCTGGCGGATCAGGGGTGGAGTCTCCTCGACATCCTGACCACCGGGACGACCTGTCTGACCGAGGTGCAGCGCCGCCTGTTCACGGTGACGGACGGGGCGGTGAAGCACCGGGATTTTACGCCGACCCCGGCAACGCCCTCGACAACCTCCTGACCGGGGCAGGACTGGAGTACATGGGCCACCCTGACGCCGCGTATGACCTCGCCCCGGACGCGCAAGCGCGGCTGCTCGGGTGGCTGCTCGCCCGCACCTCCGGCCGGTCAGATCCGAGGGGCAAGGGCGGGACGGGCCAGAAGGTGCTGGACGGTGAGGATTTATTCAACCCTGCGACCTGGGCGCGGCGCTGATGGCCGGGATCATCTTCCCGATCCGACTCCAGTCCATTGACGCGCTGATCGGGGTGGCGCACGGTCGCCCGCGCAGCCTGACCGCTGCCGAGACAGCCACGCTGCGGGACTACGTTGACCTCATCATCGAGGACATCCAAGATCGGTGGCCGGTGGATACCGGCACCTCCCGCGACGGGTGGCAGTATGAGCTGTACAACCACCCGCCGGGGATCGGGTTCGATCTGATCAATGAGGTTGAGTACAGCCCCTATGTCAGCGCCGCCGGGGATCGGGGTCAACCCGCCTATGAGATCCTGATCCCGTGGGCGGTTGGTCGCCATGCCCCCGCTATGCGTGCCGAACTGATCCGCCAGATCAATGCGGAAGAGCAGCGCCGCCGGGATCGGGAGGCCCGCGCCGTGCGCCTCCCCCCGCCGCCGGGTACACTAAGGCCGAGGGTGCGGCGATGAGTATGGACGTGACCGCGACGACGACGGTAGACTTCTCCGGCGACATCCAGCGGCGGCTGACTGATGCCGAACGGAAGCCCCTGCGGAAGTTTCAATCCGACGCCCTCGCGTTCATCACCCAACAGTGGCGGGGCTGGAAGTACGTCGGTCGCCCGCAGGGTGCGCCCCGGAATGTCTCGCTGGCGAAGTGGAAGGGGAAGATCCAGTCTACCGAACCCGGCACCATCGGAATGGAGATCACCAACGCGGCCCGATCCTGGGATACCGGGGAACCCTATGTAGCCCAGGTGGAGCGCCGCCGGGGAGAGGGGAGCGAGGCGGATCGGCTGATCGGGCTGGTCACCCGCGACCTGTGGCCGGTGACGGTAGATGCGATGTGGGCGGAGATCGTCAAGGCGCTGAACAAGCCCGCGAAGCCCCAACGCCTGCGCCGCAACACCGGCAGCGCCCCCACTGTCACCGCCGCCCCGATCATTCTGTGAGGTTGAGTCATGCCCACCGGATCTGACGTCAGGGTCACCTTCACCGGGGACACCTCACAACTCACCGCCGCCAGCAAGCAGGCAAGCGCCGCCATCGCCTCGACCGGGGACGCCGCCGACAAGGCGCAGTCGAAGATGGACGCGCTGAACGAGGAAGCGTCCCGGGTCGGCGACGGGTTCGGCAAGGTGGGCGGGTCGGCATCAAAGGCGGCGGGCGCGGTGGGCATGCTCTCCCCCGCTGCCGGTGATGCTATCGGGAGCCTCGCCGATCTGGCCGATGTCGGGGAGATGGCCGCCGAGGCCAGTGCTGCGCTCGGCGTCAGCGCGGCGGCGGTGACGGCAGCCCTCGGAGCGCTGGTGACGGCGGCTGCGCTGGTTGCCGCCGCGTATGCCGGGTGGAATGAGGAGGCCGCGACGGCCACCCGCCTCACGGAGCAACAGAACGCCCTCACCGCCGCGATGGCCCCGCTCTATGAGGACACCGAGGCCGCGATCCGGGCGGCGCGGGTCGAGCTCGGGCTGATGACCGAAGCACAGGCCGAGATGATTGATGCTGGACTGGCGGGGCTGGCGCAGTACCAGGAGGCGACCGAGGCCACCCGGAAGCGGCTGGCGGAACTCCGGGCGTCGCAGGCCAGCATGACCGGGCAGGTTCAGCAGTTCCTCGGGGATGTCGGGGAAGCCCTGCCCCTCCAGGAGTACAACGTCCTCGCCCAGGTCATTGACGCCGCCACCACCTCATCCAGCGAGTTCGCCACAGAGGAGGGGCGACTCCAAGAGGGGCTGTCCGGGGCCGCTGCCGAACTGAAGCGCAACCGAGAGGCGCACGCGGCGCTGACGGCGGCAAAGAGCAAGGGTAAGGCGGCAACAGATGGGATGACCGCCGCCGACGAGGCCGCTGAGGCTGCGGCGAAGGCGCGGGAGGCTGCCGAGCGGCGACTGGCGGAGTTCCTGGCCGAACGGGCGAAGGCTGAGAAGGACTACGCGGACGCGCTGGCATCGATCCGGGCGATGGAGTCGGAAGCCAACGCCGACCGGCTGACCGAGATCGAAGCCCTGACGGCGGCGCGGGATGAACAGATCGCGACGCTGAACCGCACCCTGACGGAACAACTGGCAGCGACCGAGGGCAACGCGATCCGGCAGGCGGAGATCGAGCAAGCCGGGGCCGATGCGCGCCTCGCCATCGAACAACGCTACCAGCGGGACAAGGGGGAGATCGTCGCGGAAAGCAACGCCCGGATCGCGGAGGAGAACGCCGCCGCACTGGCGGATCTGGAGGCACAGAACCGGGCCGCTGCTGAGGCGATCTATCAGGTGAGCGGCGACCTGTTCGGGTCGGTGTCCGATCTGGCGGGATCGCTGATGGATGCGGGGCTGGCGAAGTCGAAAGAGGGGCTGCGCGCCCTGTTCGGCGTACAGCAGGCCGCCGCCGTCGCGCAGGCTGCGATCAACACCGCTCTCGCCGTCAGCAACGCCCTCGCCCTCCCCCTCCCCCCGCCGCTGCCGCAGATCGCCGCCGTCGCCGCAGGGATCGCCGGGGCCGC
Organism: Gemmatimonadota bacterium; assembly: GCA_018969225.1. Classification (GTDB taxonomy): domain Bacteria; phylum Gemmatimonadota; class Gemmatimonadetes; order Gemmatimonadales; family Gemmatimonadaceae; genus Gemmatimonas. Next base: position 5,078 of record JAGWYS010000005.1, read on the forward strand.
ACAGGTCGCCGCCATCACCAGCACCCCGCCCCCCTCTTTCCGGTCGGGCTACATGCCGGATCAGCAACTCGCCTATTTTGAACCGCAGTCCGAGATCGTCGCGCCCGCCTCGGCGGTGCAGGCGATGGGCGGGAAAGACGCGGCGCGGGAGGTGTTCGCGGGGATGAGCGGGGGCAGTGCGCCGACCGTGACCCGGTTCACGATGGGCCACCGGGAGTTCTCCGCGCTGGTACAGGGCAGCGCCACCCGGCCCGGTGCGCTGCGGGATCTGACTGTTCGCCCGTCCACGCGTTACGATCCCCACCATCGGAGGTAGCCCATGCCCGAAGTCGTCCCCACCCATGCGCTGCGCGGGCTGCTCCTTCATGATGCCCGGTTCTGCGAAGCCAACCGGATCAGCGCGACCTCGCAGGCTGATCCATTCTACGGCACCCCTGCCCCGCAGGCTGCCGAACTGGCGCGGCTGGAGGCATGGTCGGGCGCGACCGACGCCGCCGGGGGCAGCGCGGGGAGCGGGTACAGTGAGGTATGGGTGGAAGCGTCGCGAGCAGGGACGGCGCAGCCCGGACAGGGGGCGGGTCAGATCCGATGGTCGCCGGGTGATCCTGCCGCCTCCTCTCAGCGCGGGTGGATGCCGCCGAGGGTGGCGCAGGACTTCCAGTGGCTGCGGTTTGAGTCGGCCACCCTCACCTATCACCAGCCGCACGCGCTGAGCCTGTCGGACGGGTCGCTGTTAGTTGCGTACGTCCGAGAGGTGAGCGGCGCGACAACGACGATCCGGTGTATCCGGGCCGCGCCCGAGTCCACCCCCGGCTCCGAGGTCGAGATCGCGGCAGATACCTACCTGGAGTATTCCAGCACATTCGACATGGGGCCGCAGTTGGTGGAACTGCCGGACGGGCGGGTGCTGTGCTTCTACCTGTCCCGCCGGAACTCTATGCTCCGGATGAACGTGGCGATGACCTCTGACCTCGGCACCACATGGACACGGGTGGTCTATGAGGCGGGCGGGATCGCCCTCGCCGTTGCCGGGTGCGCGGGGCTGCGGGTGGTGTACCACGGGGGTTACCTCACCTGCCTGATCCAGATGGCGGCGAACCAGTGCTACCACTACGTCAGCGCCGACATGGGCGCGTCATGGTCGCTGATCGCGGGCGACGACCCGGTGAACATGACGGGCGCGTCCCTGCTCTCCCTCCCCGGCGGGGGCTGCGCGGTGATCTACGCGCACACCGGCAACACCCACCTGCACTACACGGTGAAGCCGAGTGCGTACAGCGGATTCGACACCGATGGCGCGGTTGTAGTGAACGCGAGTTCTGCACAGAATATCGCGGTTGACCTCGATAACAACCGGGCGTACATCGCCGCCTGCATCGATCAGGACGGGTCTATCGTCTGTGCCTACCGCGTGTCGGGCGCGGCGCCGGGTTGCCGGATGCGGCTGATCCGGTTCCTCCCGACGATCAGCGATTCGGTCACCAGCGGGTTCAGCACTGATCTCCTCTGGACGGACACGGAGAGCGCGGGCGGCACCTATGACGCCGAGCCGCTGACCTGGAGCGACGATGCCGAACGCATGATCGCCGTCACCCTCGCGCCGCACACCGGGGGGCTGCGGCTGATCAGCGGGTTCGAGGGGAGCGCCGGGGTCAAAACCGGCAGCCTCGGGATGGTGACGCTCGGGGGCTGGTCTACGGCGTTCGCCTCCCCGGCTACATTCGGCATGTACAACGACGCGACCCAGTACGGGATCGCGTACGTCCCGTTTATCCTCGCCTCCTCCGTTGCAGGGTGGACGCGGACGGGCGCGTCCGTCTCGACCCTGACCTCCTCGGGGATGCAACAGTCGTTCGCGGGCGCAGCGACGGACTACTACAGCGTGACGGGTGGGGCGTCGGGCTACCTGTGGGCGTTGTTCACCCACATCCACACCAGCGGCGGGGCGCTCACCGCTGACGACTCGTTCGTGGAGGCGCTGTGTACGGACGGTGCGACCAAAGAGCATTACATAAAGATCAGATTCACTGACACCTCCGCCCGGTGCATGGACATGAACAACGCGGGCGCGACGCTCGGAACCAACCTCACCGGCCTCACGGCGGGCGCTCAGTACCAGTGGCAGATCCACATGAACCTCGACAAGGTTCGCGTCTGGTACAAGCTCCGCACCGCGACCGAGTGGATACTGTGGCAGGAGGTCACGCCGACCTCGGCGACCGTCGCAGCGGCAGCGGTGTTCCGGTTCGGGACGAACTCGACCAACTCATGTAACGCAACCTGGGCATTCGTCGGGGTGTCGCACTACAACGACCCGACCGCCATCGCGCACAGCGTCATTGCCGATGAGTACCTGACCGGGCGCCCCCTCGGGACTCAACCGGTGTACGTCGCAGCGGGCGCGTCGGTGCGGGCGACCCGTGCGCCGGTCATGGGCGGCGACCTTTGGCAGATCGCCCTGCGCCACGGGTACGGGGCCGATGCCCTCGACCCGGTGATCTCCCCGTCCCCCCGCCGCCCGTGGCGCAGCACCGCGACGACGGAGCAGAGCATCGTATGGGATCTCGGCGTCACCTCCTCCCTGCTCTCCCCGGCCGTCGGCCTGCACCTCTCCCGCCCGCTCGCCCGGACGGTGTACCTGGAGGGCAGCGCCGACAACATCACCTATACCACCCTGATCACCCTGGACTGTGCAGGGGCGATGTCCGGGCTGACCTTCTCCCGGACGGGCGACATACTGACCCGCAACGGCGGCACCACCGGGGCGGATTGGGTGGGGACGGATGAGTTGGTCGGGGGTTACGCGCTCATGTCCAGCGGCGGCACCGACTACATCCGGGAGATCCTGGGCAACGCGGAGGGCGTGTGGGCGACGCCTGCGAAGAAGATGAAGATCCGGATCGCAGACTCCGGCACCGCGCCCGCATCGGGGACGCTGGCGATCCTGCGCCCTGCTGTGACCGGGATCGCGTGGGCGGCGACCACCGAGTATCGGTACTGGCGCCTCCGGGTGGCGGCGCAGACGATGGACGCGGGCAGCCCCGGCTACCTGTCCATCGGCGCGGCGGTGATCGGGCCGCTGCTGGCGTTCGGGCGGCAGTACAGCCGGGGGCGCACACTGGCGACCCAGCACGCGCAAGAGATCACCACCCTCCCATCCGGCCATCGGTCAGTGCGGACGCTGGCCCCGCCCCGGCGGGCGGTTGAGTTCGCGTGGGCGGAGGGGGTAGACACGACGCAGGCACAGGCCGACATCAGCGCGAGCGGCGCGCCGGACTGGATCGCTGGGGCGGCCTCGGCGGAACCGCTGGCGACCCGGAACGCTGGCGACGTGATCGAGGGTATGGCGCGGAGGCAAGGTGGGGCCGCGCTGCCGGTGGTGTACCTCCCGGATCTGACCTTCCTCGACGCCGGTACCACGGTCGGGCGGCGGGATCAGCAGGTGTATGGGCGCATCGTCACCAACACATTCTCCCGCGTCGCGGCGCTCGGCGCGGAGTCGCGGGATGAGGTGCAGACGGTAGGGACGGTTCGGATAGAAGAGGAGGTCTAACAGGTGCAGGCCGAGGCGTATCCACCCCCGGTCTGGTCAGATCCGGGGGAGGGTGCTACGATGGCCATGAGGAGGAGTGGTGCCATACCCCGATGATATGACCCTCGCCGCCGGTCGTCAGCGCACGGTACTGCGGCTGGTCTGTGACGGGGTGGCGCGGAACTACAGCGACACTGCGCTGAGCATCGCCAACGCCGCAGGGCTGCCGGTGGACGTATCTCCGGGACTGGCTGAGCCGGACATGGTGGACGCCCTCGGTCAGCCGAATACCTCCCTCGCCGTCGAGCTCCTCGCGCCCGCCGACCATGCCGCCATCATCGGCGGGCTGTTCGGGGCATGGGCGGAGGTGTCGCAGATCCTGGAGGGGCAGGACTGGAGCCTGCGCCGGGTGGTGGTGCGGGGCTACGCCGACGCGCCGATCTACGGGGAGGAGGGTGAGCCGATCCGGTTCGGGCTGGCCTCCGCCCCCTGGGAGGATCGGGGGCTGATCCCGCTGCCCTCATGGAGTGTCGGCCCGGAGACATGGCCTCGCGCCGGATCTACCCTCGGGCTGCCGGAGGATCGGGCAGGGCCGCTGTACCCGGTCGTCCTCGGCGACCCCGGCGCCGACGCCGACGCGACGACTGAGGCGGACTGGTACCCGATCCCGGCGCTGATTGTGGAGATCGATACCGCCCTTGACCCGGCTGACAACTCCGCGAACGCCTGCATCCTCCTCCTCGGCGCGGGGCGGTTGGCATGTGTGGGGGGCAACGTCGAGCTGTTCAATGAGACGACCGGCGCGACCGTCACACTCAGCCCCTTCGCCACCCGCGATGCCATGAACCAGATCGTCACCTGCCTGGAGGTCGCGGTCGGGGATATGCCGGTCACCAACGGCGACGCGCTCTATTGGCGGCCCGAGGCGGGCGGGAAGGCGGGCATCCCCGGCACCGGCACAGCGGGCGGGGCGATCCGGTGGCTGGCGGGGTTCTGCTCTGCCGAGGTGGATCAGGAGTCGGTCGCGGCGGCGTCGCCCTTCCTCGACCGGTGGCGGGTGGCGGCGGTCATCAGCGCGGAAGAGCCGGTCAGCCCGTGGGGGTGGATCGAGGATCACCTGTTGTCAGTGCTGCCAGTGATCGCGGTGGACGGGCCGGGGGGCGTGACGTTGGCGCCGCTGCCGGTCATGCCCGCCGACGCCGACGGGGCGCGGGTGATCGATGTCGAGGCGGTCGGTGGGGCGCGCTCCGGGCCGGTCGAGGTGTCGTCATGGCGCGACCTGTCCACCGCCCTCTCCCTGTCCTACGGATCTGACCCCCGGACGGATCAATACCGGCGACGGATCGATCTCGACCCGACCCTGACCACCACCATCGGAAGCCGCCAGCCCACCCCCTACGGTGCGGCGGCGTCGGTGCGGTACGGTGGGCTGAGGCTGGAAGAGATCAGCCTTGACGCGGTGTGCGATCACCTGACCGCCTCCGCGCTGGCGGAGTACCACATGCGGCGCGTGTCGCAGATGGTGGCGGAGGTCGAGGTGGTGCTGCCGCAGTCGTTCCAGTTCCTCCAGTCCGGCGATCTGGTCAGGCTGACCCTGCCGCGCATGTACCTCCCGACCGGCGCAGCGTGGACAGAGGTATTGTGCATCGCCCTCTCCGTCCCCCGGATCAGCGGGGCCGGGGTATACCGGTTCCGCACTGTGCCTGATTGGAGCCGCGCATGAGCGACCGCATCAGCCCGATCCTGCTCATCCAGGGCGCGACCCGCGCAACAACACGGGAGCTGACGATCAGCGGCGCGACCCTGGCCGACGACGGCGGCGGGCGGGCGACCCTCACGATCTCCGGCGGCGGGGGCGGGCTGTGGACTTCCTCGGGCATCACCGGCACCGCGAACCGGATCGCAGGGTTCAACGGCGGCGGCGGGGCCGCCTACTACCAGATCGGCACCGACGTACAGGCGTACGACGCTGGCCTGACCTCGCTCACCGCCGCCGATGCCTCGGCAGGGTTGCCCTACGTCACCGGGGCCAACACATGGGCCTCGGCGACCTATTCGGGGATGCTGTCGGTGGTGGCCGGGGCGTGGAAGGTGGTCGGGTTGCGGGAGTCGGGCGGCACCGACCTGACCATCGGCGCGATCTCCGGAACGAAACTGCTCGGGGTCGCCTCCGGGAGCGTCGGGGGTGTCACTGTCGGGACGGGGTTGAGTCTCGCCGCCGGGACACTGGCAGTGGACACCGCCACCATCGCCACACTGGCAGCGGTGGCAGCCGCCTACCAACCCCTCGACAGCGACCTGACCGCGATAGCGGGTTTGAGCAGTACCGGGCTGATCGCCCGCACCGGGGCCGGGACGGTGGCTGCGAGGACGATCACCGGGGGAAGTGGAGTCACCGTCACCAATGGCGGCGGTCAGGGCGGCAACCCGACGATCTCATTCAGCGGCGGCACTGGCCAGGACGACGATCCCACCACCGCTTATACAATCTCGATCACCCCGAGCGGATCAACGCTGTTCAGCCGCGACTCAGGCATTACTGCGCGCTCCGCCTCCAACGGCGACACATCACAATATCGTGCAACGCTGTTCACGGGTTCTATCGCTGATTTTTACTCTACGGTCGGTGTCGCACAGACCGGGTGGAACTACACCGGCTACATATCGTTCAAGGTCAAGCTGATCACCGGCTCAAGCATCGCCGCAACCGCCAGATACAAAATGGGCTGGACAAACGGCGGCTTATCGTCGCTTGACGCCGAGACAGCGGGACGCCCCACCATGATATTCCGTTATCTAACGGGGCTGGCGCACACAAACTGGATGTGCTACACGCAGAACGCGGCAGGAAGTGAGGAGACAGATTCATTAGTAGCCGTCGCAACAAGCACCGTCTACATGCTGGAAGTTCGGCTTACATCTACGTCAATCACCTACCTGATCAACGGCAGCACCGTCGCTACCCACACAACCAGGATTCCTCCAACCACTGCATCTATGCAGATTCAATGTGGGAACTACGCCACGGGGCGCAGCCTTTACATTATCGGCGCGAGGGTTACGCTACAATGGGCCTGACAGACTACATCGGCGAGCGGTGGACAGACCCGACCGGTCAGGTTCGGGTCATCACGCGCACCTATATGGGGGCGGAGGGTGAGTGCAACGACGACGGCAGCCCGGTTCTATGGGTGGTGTTTGACAATAGCAACCTTCTAACTTACAACATAATCGAGCTACATGCGCTCGGATGGAACTCATGACCACGCCCACCCCCGACCTCCTGATTGGCCTGCTCCGCGACCGGCTCGGGCGCAGCCCCTTCCCGTACAACCCGAGCAAGGGCGGGATCAACCTGAACCTGATCGGGCTGCGCTCCCTCCCTGGCACCGTGGATCGGTTCGATGACTGGATCTGCGCGCTGTGGCAGGACGCGACCGGGGCGTGGCAGGTGCTGGCGGTGCGCGGCACCACCGACCCCGGCTTGCACTGGCTTCGCGCTCCGGGCCGGGCGGCGGGTACGGCAGTGCTGATCCATGACCGGTGGTACCCCTCCATGTGGACGGTCGGGCGGCATAAGGGGCAGTACCCGGCCCTCGTTCAGAACCCGAACCGCTCCCCCCCGCCTGTGTGGCGCGACGACGACCGGGACGGGGCGGTGCGGTACGGTGGGGAGGAACACCTTGACGCGGGCGGGATCAACCTCCACCACGCGGGTACGTCATCGACGGTCGTTGACCAGTGGAGCGCAGGGTGTCAGGTGGTGGCGGCGCTGGCAGATTGGGATCGGCTGTGGAGCCTGATCGAGCGGTCAGCGGCGACGTTCGGTTCCACCTTCTCTTACGCGCTGATCGGAGTCTGACATGCCCCCCCGCAACGACGGCCCGATCCTTGCCCTGCTCGGGCGCATTTTGGAGGCGCTGCTGACCCTGATCGCCGCCAATGATGGCCGGTCAGGTCAGATCCGGGGGATGATGGATCGGATGGACAGGCTGGAACAGGCCATGCGCGAACACCTGGAGGCGGAGAAGGGCCACGGGCAGACCGCCGCCGCGCTGGCGGAGGAGTTGCGGATCAGCCGCACCGCCGACGAGGCCGCACTGGCGAAGGCGCGGGCAGAGAAGGAGGTCGGTGGCCTCGCCCTCGCCCGACTCGCCAGCCACCCCGCGACTGTGGCGATCCTTTCTGCCCTCCTCACTGCCGCTGGGATGTGGTTCGGGGCGCGCCCCACCCCCGCCCCGGTTACGCCGCCCGCACACACCACCCACACCACGCCCGATGCTGAGGAGGCACCATGATCCCGCGCCCTGCTGTGGCCTACACACCCCCCGGATCTGACCTGATCGAGCCTCCACCCTGGAGCCTGCGCGGATTCCGGCTGCTCGCTCCGGCCCTGATCGCTGCCTGCCGGTCGGGTGACGGCGACACCATCACCGACCTCTGCACCGCCCCCGAGCCGCCCCCACTCACCCCACCATCAGCCCCGTCCAGCCCACCGCGCCGATTCCGCTGATCCCGGTGAAGATGGCATCGTTGGCGGGCGCGTCCCTGACCAATCGCCTGATCCGCTCCATCTCCCCGGATCTGACCTTCGCGGCGTCCATCGGCACCGCACGCCGGATCAGGTCATCGCGCCATCGGGCGAGGTCGGCGGGCCACCCCACCACCTGCGAGCGGATCATCACCCGCAGAGGGCCGGAGATGCCGTAGCAGACGATCAGCGCGGGCTGGTAGCCCCGTGCCTCAGCCTCAGCACACGCCGCGACGGCAGCACAGATCCACCGACCGGCGGGGGTGTACTGCCCTGGCCAATCCTCCGCGTCGGCGTGTGTCTCCCCGGCGACGCCCGCCCCGGTGTCGCCGAGCTGCGCGGCCCATGCGCGCCCGGAGAGGTACAGGTGGAGGGTCACCGGGACACCCGCACGATCCAGAACACCCTGTCCATCACCCACCACCCCATCAGCCCCGCCTCCACGGCTACCAGCACCATCAGTAGATCGATCATGCTCACCTCCACAGCCATACTATACGACGGGCTACCCGCTGTCAACAGGTAGCGCGGGGGTATGCGGCGGGATAGGGGTTGTGCATGAACCGACCCCGCCTGTTCTGTGAGTTCCCCGCCGGACTCGCCGCCGTCTCCCTCCGGCTCCAGGGCGGCGCGCACTGTCGCCCGCCCATATCAAGGTGCGGCAATAAGGCCGGTTTCTCACAAACAATCCTCGGTGTTCTCGGGCTGCACAGCGGGCAGGGTGCGGGCGCGTATTGGTGGGCGGAGGCCGATCCCGATGTGGCGGCGCTGCTCCGGATCTACCCCGACCCGGACGCGCTGCGCGAGGTGGCGCGCATCATCCGGGGGTGGACGGGGGAGGAGCCTCGGGCGCTGTGGGAACGGCTGCGGGCAGAGCGGCGGGCGCGGGGGGCTGCGAGGGGGACGGTGGAGAAGGTGGCGGGGTGGATGGTGTCGGCAGACTGGGCGTACCGGCAGGGGAACCCCGACAGCGGATTCAACCCGTCCACCGCAACCGGGCGTAGTGCTGGCTGCGACACCTTCGCCGACCGCGCCGACCGGCTCGCCAACAGCGCCATCTCCGCCCCCGTCCGCGTCTCTCCCTGCATCCCCACCGCCGCCGAGGTCGCCGCCACCATCGGGACACCGGGCGACCTGTCCGGGTGCATCATCTACATGGACCCGCCCTACGCCGGAACCACCGGCTACACCGCCGACCTGCCCCGCGCCGAGGTGGTCGCGCACGCCCGCGACTTCGCCGACCTCGGCGCGACGGTGGCGATCAGTGAAGCGGAGGCGATCCCCGATCTGGTCAGATCCGGGTGGCACAGTGTAGAGATCACCGGGGGCCGGGTCGGTGCCAAGCGTACATTTAGCAAACAGCAGCGGGAGATCATCACCATGAACAAACCGCCACAGTACACCGTCCCCACACAATCGAGCCTGTTCCCATGAGACACCCCCCCGACCCCGCAGCCCGGAACGCGATCCGGCTGCTCCTCCTCGCGTACCGCCTGCGCCGCTGGCCGGTGCTGCCTGACATCCTCGCCCGCCTCGCCGACTGGATCGATCCATGAGCGGGCGCGGGAAGTCCCTGGAGGCACAGACGGAATCCGCCCTCGCCGCTGTCACCGCCGCATGGTTCAGGAACGAACCGAAGATGCAGGCGGGGCATCGGGTCGCGGGCGGCACCCCCGACTATACCGCCCTCGTCGGCGGGGTGGCGCACCTGATCGAGTGCAAGAGCGGATCGGGGACATCGCTCCCGCTCGGGCGTCTGGAGGAGACCGGCGAGAAGCTGCCTGCCGGGATCACCCCGAAGCAAGCGGCGATGCTGGATCGGTGGGAAGCAGAGGGCGGGCGGGGCTGGATCGTCGCGTCCCTGCCCGGCCCGGTGATCCTCGGCGTTGCGTCCCCGCCCGTCGTCGCGCTGATCCCGTGGCGGGAGTGGCGCGGGTGGCTGGCGGCGGGGCTGCGCTCGGTGCGCCCCGAGGTGCTGGCGGGGCGCGGGGAGCTGGTGGCGCAGATGCGGGCGGCGTGGGGGTGAGCCGCCCCATCTTCGACTACATACGCGAGGCGCGGCGGCCGTCCCGCCGCAGGATCTGAGCCATGTCGTAGGCATCAGCGAGAATCCCGGCGTCGCCCTCCTCTGAAAGGCTGGGGCGGTAGGTGGGGATTCCGCCCGCGTCGATCACGAGGCTGAGCAGGTCTGGGTAGCGCGTCAGGCGCGCGGCGATGGCGTCGGCGTCGGGGTACGCGAGGAGTGCGGTGGAGACGGCGGCGTGGTCGGTGGCGGTGGCGGGGGCGTTGATCATTGGTACCTCCTGGAGGGCGTCCGGTTGATTCCGTATCTCGCCCTCACACCATCTATATACCATACCCCCCTGATACGCGCAACCGCAATCAGGGGGGTATGCGAAGATATTTTCAGGAAGCCGCCAGAACCTCACCCCTGCGCCCATCATCCCGCACTGTCCAGGTCAGCCCGACAGTGCGGGCGCGGGCCTCGGCATCGGCGACGGCGGCGAGGAGGGCAGCGGTGGGGGCGGTGTCGGCGGCCTTCCACACCGCCCGCAGGGAGCGGCGCGCCGCCTCCTGCTCCGGGCTGAGGGGCTTACGCCCCGGCTTGCCCTCGGTGCGGGGGCTGCCATTGGCGCGCAAGCCAGCGGCGAGGGCGCGTTCGCGGGAGCGGGCTTTGGAGGCGCGGCGTGACTCGGCGACTTCCTCGGGGCTGCGGCGGGGGCGGCTCATGCCTCCTCCACGATCATCGGGGGCATGGCCGAGCCGGACACGAACCGGCCATACAGGGCGGTCGCGTTGACTTCCTCGGCGATGGCACGGTGGGCGGCGGCGTAGGTAGCGGGGCAGGGGTCGGCGGCGTAGGCCAGCACCGCCCGTTCCATCTCGGCGCGGGCGGCGATCATGGTGTCGTGCAGGGTCATGGTGTCTCCTTGCCGGGTTGCCCCGGCGGGGTGGTTACTTAGTGGTCTTGAACCGGACGAGGGACTTGCTCGCCTGCCCGTGCGCCTCGATGCGGGCGCTCCCCGCGACCATCGGGGCGACCTTGACAGCGTTCCAGAGGTCGAGGGCGGTCGGGTTCCCGGCGGCGTTCGCCCATGCCTGGAGCTGGTCATGCAGGGCGGCGGGGAACTCGCTCCAGTCGTCGTCACCGCCGAAGGGGTTGCGAAGCAGAGTCTCAGGCGAGTAGTCAACGGATGGCATCTTCTCTCCCGTGGGGCGCTGTGAACCTCGCCCTCACACCCTCTATATACCAGACCGTCCCGATACGGTCAAGCGGTATCAGCGGATATTTCTAATGCACGTTCGGGATGGACACTACCCGCTCGCGCCACTGGAGCGCGTTAGTGGATGCAGTTCGCGCAGGAACCCCGGTGCGCGCAGTGTGTGGTCAGCGCCCCTTGCGCCCGCTCCTGACGCGCCCCGAACGACCATGCCAGCGAATCGGCAGAGGCCAGGAGGTGGGCGGCGCGGCGCAGCCCCTCCAGTTTCAACCCGAACCCGTGAAGCCGGATGCCCCGGTCGTATAAGCTTTCAAAGATCGCCACCGCTTCGCCCGTGTGCTGGCGGCGGCACACGCTCCCGACGCCGACGATGGGAAGCGATGCCAGATCGATCCCCTCGGCGCGGTACATCGCGACGCAGCGGGCGTAGTCGGTCGGGTGCCAGCCTTGCACAGCTGGGGACCAGGGGATGTCAGGAGCGATGCGGATCAGGTCGAGGTACGAACGCACTGTGCGGCGCTGATGCTCCTCGACGGTGAGGCCGGTTTTTTGTGTAATCCACGGCTCACACATCCAGTCCTGTGTCGCTGCCCAGTCAAGCCCGCCGATGGTATCCGCGTACCGGCGCACCTCATCCGCGTACGCCTGCGGTTCAAGTGTCCATTTTCCAAACATAGACAGTTCGGTGAATCCGCCTGAATCAAGCGACCATCGGCCCCGCGCTCGTGGGTGGGTTTTCTGTGAAGCAAGACGACGCCGCGAGATAAACAGATGTACGTCCGTTTTCTTCAGAAACGTCAGCACATGCGACCCGAGGTAGAACCGGCACCGGCTGACATCCTGTCGGGCGGAAAACAGGCGAAGCTGCATCATCCCGCCTCGATCACAAGCCGCTGCGGGCCGGGTCGCACCAACAACACCAGCACCACGCGGACACCGCACCCGAGGGCGGCGGCGCAGTCGCTGTGCACCCGCGCTGCGATGCCCTCCGCCGATTGTGGCGCGCCCTCGCCAGCTCCCGCGCACCACTGGATGTAGCCGTGCAGGGACACGACCTCCAGGGCGCGGCCCGCCGGGGTGTACCGGATCTCGATCCACCCCCGGATTGCGGCTGAACGGGCAGGCACCAACCGGGACGGAAAGGCGATGCCGGATGACGCCTGCCCCCTCGCTCGGCATCGTGTATAAGCCGGTCGAATCCGGGATTGCGCGGTCAGTGATCTTCACGCCATCCCCCGCAGCGCCGCCACCAACTCCCCCCGGATCTGACCATCCTCCGGCACGGCAACGATCCGGCCCGCCTCGCTGATGTCGCACCCCCACATCGCCATGATGGCGCGTACCGGCTCGCGGTCGCCCCGGACGCGGGCGGCAGCGGCTGCAGCCTCGCGCACCTCCGCGACGGCGGCGGGGTCGGTGGTCAGCCGCACCGGCGCATCGAGCGGCGCGACCGGCTCGGCGGGGGTGGTCAGATCCGGGGGGCTGGCGGGCATCTTCGGGAGCAGGGCAGCCGCGAGGGCGGGGCCGGGGCGCCGGATGTGCTTGCCGGTCAGCTCCGGCACCGGCCTGCACTTCAGCATGGACGCCTCCCCACCGTCCATGCTGATCCAGGTGTCCACCTCGTAGCAGATCGCGGCGTCCATCGTGACCTCGCCCCCGACCGGACGCCCGCGTACCCGGCCATCCTCGCCCGCCTCGACCGTCCAGGTCGTCGCGGTGCGGGCGGTGACGATGATGTGGAGCGGCGCGGCGTGGATCGCGTCCATGACCCGCCGGATCGCGGCGTTCAGCTTGCCCCACCCGTCGGCGGCGCGGGAGGCGTTGTCCACCCCGGCGCGCAGGTGCCGCCACAGGTGGCTGATGCCATCGATCACCAGCACCTCGTAGCCCCCCGCCGCCGCGCCCTCGATCAGCCGGATCAGGTCGCTGGCCTCGGCATCGTGCGCCAGCCGCGCCTCATCGTAGTCCAGGGGCCGCGCTGTCTCCATGTCGGGCATCCCGGCGTAGTGGTGCAGGCTGCCCCGCTCAGCGTCAACGGCGGCGACCCGGCCCGCAGCGCAGGCGAGGCGGAGGGCGGTGAGCGACTTCCCCGATCCGGGCGGGCCGGTGAGCAGGATGCGGGCGGGTGTGGTGCGGGGGCGGGCGGGGCTGAACATGATGACCTCCGCTCTGTACCTATACGACGGTATACCCCGCGTCAAGGGGTAGCGTGCGGATAGGCAGCGGGATAGGGGATGGGGTGAGGTGAGAGTATGAATATCGATCGATTGAATCAGGCGATGCGACTCCGGGGCGTCAACGATCCCGCCCTCTGCAACGCCCTCGGCATCCGGCGCTGTGTAATCGGGGGCTGGCGGCGAACAGGCGCGCCCCGCGTGACGGCGGAGCGGCTGTACCAGTGCGCGGAGGTGCTGCGGGTGCCGCCGGAGTGGCTGGCGGGGCGGCGGGATCTGTGGGTCGGCCCTGACCTGCTGGCGGGACGGTGGCCCCCGGTCGAGGACATGACCACCGAGGAGCGGCTGGCGGCGGGGTTGCGCTGCCTGGAAATCATCGATCAGGTCAACGCCGCAGATCCGGTGTCCGTGGCGTAGTCATCCCGGCGTGCAGGCCGCGCCGCACCAGCCGCCGGGCCTCGCGGGTGTCCAATCCGGCGGCACACAGCGCCTCGGTCAGCACCGCCTCGGCATGGTCGGCGGGAATCGCGCCGCCCCCGACCAATGCCCCGACCCCGCAGATCGGGCCGAACGCGCCACGGTGGCGCTCCCCGGCGGGCAGTTCGCGCACCCGCGCCACCACCCGGTCGAGGGCGGCCTGCCCGTACCGGCGCACGCGCTCATCCTCGCTGAGCGGCGCGGTCGGGAGGGGGGCGACGGCGGCAGGGCGGGGGCGGCACAGGGCGATCAGCGACGCTGGGGCGGGCTGGATACCGCGCCCGACGGTCAGTCCCCACTGGTCAGATCCGGGGGGCAGCCAGCGATACGCCCTGCCTGTGCCGGGGTGGATCGAGGGGGGCGCGACGACGTAGCCGCCCCTGCACCGCCAGTCAGCGCCGAGGGTGGCGCCCTCGCAGACGATCCGCGCCCCGATGGTCGGCGACCCCTCGGCGGGAGTGCGGTAGTACAGGTGCAGCCCACCCGATCCGGTTTCGGCAGCTGCGGTCGGCGGGAGGTGCGGGCGGAGGATGGCGGCGGCGTCCGGGCCGCAGACGATCCCCGGCTTGTCCAGGTCGAGATCGATCACCAAGAGGAGATCGCCGGAGGGCAGGGGCGTACCGGTGCGCACCCCGACGCCCGCCCACCTGCGCCCCCGGATCTGACCCGGATCGGTGGTCGCGTCAAGAAATCCCCGCTTCGTGGCCGGGGCTTTGCCGATCAGGGGGAACACCGGCAAACCACGGGCGGCGAGGGCGAGGGCGGCGGGGGTCACTCTCCCCGCTCCGCCCGATCCTGCACCAGCACACACCGCCTCACGATCTCCTCAGGCGTCAGATCGGGCCGCCGCTTCATGAGGCGGCGCAGTGCGGCCTCGGTCGCGGTGTCGAGGATCAGGGTCAGCACTGGAGCGCAGCGGGCGCACCGGTCGCCGTGCGTGGCGTGGCTCATGCCGCACTGGCGGCAGGTGATGGGGTGGGGGTGCATAGGCATCATGCAGGGAGCATAGCAGCTTGCTTGAAATGCTGCAACGTGGTATACAGGGTGTGTGAGGTGAGAATGAGCGAGAGAGTCAAGCCGCCGTCCCTGACGGTGCCGTGCATCAGACTGTCCCCCGACCTGGATCGCCAGATCCGAGTGCAGCGGCTCGGGGATGAGCGGTACAGTGACACCGTGCGCCGCGTGCTGCGGCTCGGGCTGCGGGTGGCCACGCCACCGGCGCAGGAGGGCGGCGAGGCCGATAGCGGGACGGGTGCGACATGAACGACGGCATCGGTAGCGAGTCCGCCCGCATCCTCGCGGCGCAGCGCATGGAGGCACAGGCCGTCGCCATCGTCGGCGCGGTCGGACGTACCCCGGCGGCGCGGGCCGATGCGGCGCGGCGGGTGGCGACGGGCGAGGCGCGGGCGCTGCTTGACGCGGCGCAGGCGATCTATTGGGGGGTGGTCGAGTCACACGACCGTCAGATCCGGGGGGCTGTCAGGGGCATGATCGAGCGGTACAGGCTGACCGCCCCCGAGGATGACATCCTCCAGACCGCCCGGATCGGGTGGATGCGCGGGCTGCGCCGCTGGCGGGCCAATGCCGGGGCCGCCCCGGCGAAAGCGGGCCGATGGGGCGCGCTCGCCGAGGTGCAGCGCGGGCAGGAGAATCAATCGGATCTGACCGTCAAGTGCAAGCGGGGCTGGGACTGGACGGGGCAGGCGGCGCGGATCGAGCGGGAGGACGGATCGTCGCTCCCGATCCCCACCCTGCCGCCGGACGTTGGCCGCGCCCTCGACCTGGACAGGATGCGGGCGGTGCTGGCGGGGCTGCCTGAGCGGGATGCTCGGGTGACACTGGCGGCCCATGATGTTGGCGCAGTGGCGGTTGCGGCGCGGGAGGGGGTCAGCCATCAGCGCATCGGGCAGATCCGGGCGCAGACCGAGGCGCGGCTGCGGGCGGCGATGGGGGTGAACCGTGAGTGACTTAGCCTACTGCGCCCGCGTCGTCGGCTCGGCGGCGCTGGTTTGGGGGGTGCTGGCGTGGATCGAACAGATGGGGGTGCTGAAATGAGGTGGCTGGATGAGGACGGGCAGAGCGTGGCAGAGGTGCCAGTCGGCTACCACCGGATGCGCCTGGAGGTGATGCAGCGGTGGCTCAGCGAGGAATGGGCGGTGTCGGTGCTACTGATCGGGGGCCGCCGGGAGATGGTGACGCTGCGGACAGAGCGGGCGGCGGATCGGGAGGCGGGCAAGGCGGCTGCGCTGGCGATGGCGCGGGCGTGGGTGGGGGAGGCGGTTCAGGGGTTGGGAGGTGTGGATTGAAGCGCCGCGCTGCATCCCCGCCCTCAAAGATCTCCGCCGCCGAGATCGCCGATCAGCGGCTGATCCACCTCGATTTTGCGTTCGGCGGGCTATCCCAGGTCGCCGATCACCATGTCGGCGAGGCCATCTACGGCGTCCTCGCGTCCGGGCGCCCCGATCTGCCCCCGGCCTCCCGCGTCATCCAGGCGGCGGCGCGGGCGCTGGCGCGGCACTGGGAGGATGTACCCGGCTACGCCGACCCCGCTGAGATCGCCGCCCGTATCCAGGCCGGGTACGACATGGAGCACCGGCTCCGCCACCCCGATCCGGAGGATGTCCCATGAAAAAGCGGTACGTCCCTGATCGGGCGCTCACCAACTGCCGCCGACCGCCGAGGCGCGGGTACACCGGTCACGGTGAGTGGTGGTCTGAGGAGATGATGGACGATTTGTTATCCCTGCACAGCCAGGGGTACGGGTATAAAACGCTGGCACAGTATTTTGACCGCACACGGGATGCCGTTCGGTCGAAACTGCGGGAACTCAATGGAAACGGTCGAGAGACGCGGGCGCGCTCACAAAAGGAGGATGCAGATGGATGAGATGATCGAGGCATACGACGATCTGATCCGGGCGGCGGGGTTACCGGCGGACATCGAGCATGACGACGCGGTGGCGGAGATCGCGGCCCTGCGCGCCATCATCGCGGCGCAGGGTGCGGAGCTGGCGGCGATTGACCGGAGGCTGCACCTCGACCGCCCCGGCCTGACGCGCTCGGCGGGGGATCGGGTGGCGGAGATCAACCGCCGCCTCGACGCCGCCGATGAGGAGATCCGCATCCTGTGGGCGCGGCTGCGCCCCGCGCCAGTGCAGCGCCGCCGCCCGTCGTTCGGGCCGGGGGGTGCGCTGTGAGCGGGGGAGGGTCAGATCCGGGGGGCATGTGGACGCTGCGCCGCTGGCAGGCCGAGGCGTTGCCGGTGGTGATCGGGGCGCTGCGGGCGCGTCGCCGTCCGGTGGTGTCGGCGTTCATGGGCAGCGGGAAAAGCGTGTTCCTCGCCGAACTCTGCGCGAATGCCCGGATCGATCCGGGGAAGGGGATCATCGTCGCCGCCCCCCGTGCGGGGCTGGTCGAGCAGCTTGCCGCCACCCTCGGGCGCAGGATGCCGGGGCGGGTGGGGCGCTGGTATGAGGCGGCAAAGGAGGGCGGCGCGCCGGTCGTCGTCACCACCTATCAGAGCCTCCCGACGCTGACCGAGGCGTGGCGGGGGGCCGGTCGCGCTCCCTGTCTCGCGGTCTGCGACGAGGTACACGGGACAGAGGCGGACACGGTGCGGGCGTCGGTGGCCGCCCTCGACGCCCTCGCCGGTCGCCCGGTGGCGCGGGTGGGGCTGACCGCTACTCCGTTCCGGTCGCGGTCGCGGGAGTCGCTGAGCCTGTGGGATGAGGCGGTCTACCGCTACGGGTGGCGCGACGGGATCGCCGACGGGGTGATCGTCCCCTGGCGCGTGGTTCGGTGGGGCGGGGAGGGGGAGGCCGCCGAGGTGGATCGGATCTGTGTCGAGATGTTGAAGCGGGAGGGGGTGTTCCCGACGCTGGCCAGTGCGCGCACGATCCGGGATGCGGAGGCGTTCGCGGCCCTGCTCTCCGGATCTGACCTGCCCGCGATGGCGGTTCACTCGGAGCTGTCGGCGCGGGAGGTGGCGGGGCGGATCGAGGCGCTGCGGGACGGGCGGCTGCGGGTGCTGGTGCATGTCGCCATGCTGGCGGAGGGGGCGGATTTCCCCTGGTTGCGCGGGCTGATGCTCCGGCGGCGGGTCGGGGCGCGGGTGCGGTTCGTCCAGGAGGTCGGGCGGGTGCTGCGGGCGCATCCCGGGAAGGGGGAGGGGGTGGTGTTCGACCCGTTCGATCTGATGGGCGAACTCGGCCTGACGCACGATGAGGCCATCGGGGAGGCGATGGAGGCGGAGGAGGGGACAGGGACGGGCGGGGGCGGCGGGGAGGGTAGGCAGCCGGAGGCGGTGGCGGTGCTGTCGCTCTCTGATTGGCTCGCCGAGGTCGGGGCGGCGCTGTCGCGGCATGGCCTGGAGGTCGGGAGGCCGGGGCGGTGGCGGAGGGAAGCAGCAACACCGGGTCAGATCCGGGCGGCACAGGGGATGGTGTGGGCCTTGTCGTGGTGGCGCGGCCCGAAGGGGGAGGCGGTGCGGAAGCGGTTGCGGGAGTGGATTCGGGCGGGGCGGGTGCGGACGAAGGGGGATGCCTCGGATCTCATCGCCCTGCTGCGGTGGCTGGCGGATCGGTCGGCGGGGGCGCGGGAGCTGCGGAAGGGCGGGGCGTTCATTGAGGCCCAGGTGTCGTACCGGTGGCCGGTGGTGACGCTGCCGGAGGAGGTACCGACACTGGAGGACTAAAGAATCTTCACGATACGCCTTGACGCTATCAGGGCGGTACGCTATATAGATGGTGTGAGGGCGAGATGAACCAAGCGCCCCGAGGAGAGAAGATGAACACCGACACCCTGACCGCCGAGATCTTCAACGCCTGCGCCGACCTGCCCGAGACCGTCGGCTGCCGCGTCCTGTGCATCTGGGAGATCCTGGTCGGGATGGCCGATCAGCCGAACGTAATCCAGCCCTCGGGCCGGACTACCCGCGAGGTCATGGCGGCCATCGCTACCCAGATGACGGGCCGCCTCCCCGACGCGCTCGCCTCCGATGTCCGCGCCTGGATCGGGGTGCCGCCCGCCCCGATGTACTGACGGCGAGGGCAACGGGGCGGCCCGCAACGCCCCGGCACCGCGTCATCCGGCGCGGCGTGGCCCCTGCAAGGATGGGGCATCCGGCACGGCAACCGGAACAGGAGGAACCCATGAAGCGCCCGATCCCGAACAAGCTCCGCACCGGCTACATCTGCCCCGATTGCCGGTGGGCGTGGCACCTGTGCGACTGCGCTGAGAAGTGCAGCGCCCCCGGCGCGAAGGTGGCCCCGCTGGTGTCGCGGCGGGGTGCGCGATGATCGTGGACGCGTGGCGGGTTCCTGAGATCGAGCTTCACCGTCGGGCGCTGGCGGGCCGGGCTGACCCGCTCGCCGCCTTGACCGGGTGGGAGGCGTTCGACAATGCCGAGATGGAGAGGATCGCGGCGGAGCGGGGGCGCCTCATGGCGGAGGTCAAGGCTACCGCCGAGGTCGTCGGTGAACACCGGCAGACGATCCGGCTGTTCCCGGCGCAGGCAAAGGCGCTGAACAAGGAGATCGCCGCCATCTACGAGCGGCACGACGAGGCGCTACGGCAGATCGTGAATCTGAACTCCACCGAGGAAGCCGTTCAGGGGCGGCTGGCGATCTGGGTGGCGCTGCGGGCGGAGATCGAGGCGGAGCCGGTCTGATCAATCTTCGCGTATCTGCACGATAGACCTTGACGCTATCACGGCGGTACGCTATATAGATGGTGTCGAAAGGAGACACCATGAGCGCCGCCAAGAAGAACCTCACCATCACCGAGTCCATCGTTCCCTTCATCTTCCACGGCTACACCAACTCTGTCACCACCTGCGACTGCTGCGGGCGCGACGGCCTGAAGGTGACGGTCGCGCTGTGGGATGCGGTCGAGGCGCAGGAGGTGTACTTCGGGACTACCTGCGCGGCCCGCGCCATGAGCATCGGCGTCAAGGAGGTCAAGCACCGCGCCGACGCCGCCGAGCTGGCGCGCATCGAGGAGCAGATGGCGGCGTTCAAAGCGAAGTCAGAAGCCGAGGGCCGGGCGTTTCGGGAGTGGATGATCAGCCGGTTCACCCCGGTGTACTACATGAATGAGAAGGAACTGAAGAACCTGGAGATCATCACCACCTGTCGGCGGGCGGGGCTGACGATTGGGCAGGTGAGGCAGATGTATAAGGATGAGACGGGCGCGGTGTAACCGGGGTAGCGCCCCGGTGGGCGGCGGGATAGGGGATGGATGCCGTTGCTTGGCGGTGTGTCTCGGTGGCGGGGGATGGGAGTCGCGATCCCATCCCCCGTTGCCCTACAAGGGATACGCTGGCAGGCAGGCACAGACATACACTCCAAGCAAGGGTGAAAGATGACGAACAAGGAGACTAAGGCGGTCTTTGACCGTCTGGCGCGGCGCCACCTCCAAGAGATGATCGGAGCTGAACGTCCCGCCGGATTGAACGAGATCGATGCCGCGACGCTGGTGTGGCGCATCTGCTACGACCCGGGGCGGAAGGCACAGAAGGTGCGCATGATCTGGCGGATCGCCTTTCAGAGCGCCGAACAGGCACTCGCTGATTCGGGGCTTCCGAGGCGCAACTGCTGGTATGTTCTGCCCCCGCTGGCGGCCACTGTGGCGGAGGGTCAAGATCCGGGCCGCGCCATGTTGACAGCGTAAACAGCGCGGGATACTTGCCAGTCAGGAGGTGAACATGAACGGCAAGATTCAGCGCATCCCCGCCGGGATGTACGCAGAGGCGGAGCAGATCGCGCAGGAGATGAAGCGCGATCCGGTCTATGGCCCGATGGTGCGCGGGCCGATGGATGTGATCCGGGTCGCGCTCCGGCGCGGGCTGGACGCGATGAAGGCTGAGCGGGGAGGTGCGGCATGAGCGACGATCTCGACTTCACCGAGGACGTGGACAGCGCCCCCGCTGGCGCGCCCACACTGACCGACAAGGGCAACGCGGAGGTGTTCGCCGCGCAGAACGCGGGCGCGGCCTGCTGGTGCGCCTCGATGCCGGGTGACGGGTGGATGACCTGGGATGCGTACCGGTGGCGGCCTGACATGAACCGCCGCACGGTGCAGGCGGCGATGCAGATCGGGGAGTGGTGGCGCAAGCAGGCACCGCCCGCCGTACCGGATGGGAGCAGCGATCCCCGCGACGAAGAACAGGCGGCGCGGCGCAAGGCGATCCTCAGCCACGCAATGCGCTCGGAGTCGGCGCGGGCCGTGCGCGGGATGCTCGATCTGGCGCAGCCCCTGATGGCTGTTGAGGCGGGGCGGTTCGACGCGGGCGACATGCTGCTCTGCACCCCGGCGCGGACGTATGACCTCGCCACCTGGAAGCACCGCGCCCCCGCGCCCGGTGACTATGTGACGCGGGCGACCTCGGTCAACGTCGGGGGGGACTGCCCCACCTGGATCGCATTCCTGGATCGGATCATGGGCGGGGACGCTGAGATGGTCGCGTACCTTCAGCGGGTGGTCGGCTACTGCCTGACCGGCTCGACGGCGGAACAGTGCATCTTCATCGCGCACGGGTCGGGGGCGAATGGGAAAAGCACCTTCATGGAGGCCATCGCCTACGTCATGGGGGACTACGCGACGACGACGAGCGTTGACACGTTCACGGCGCGGCGGCAGGGGGCGATCCCGAACGACCTCGCAGCCCTCGCCGGGGCGCGGCTGGTGTCGTGTTCGGAGACGGCGGAGGGGGGCGGGCTGGATGAGGGGCTGGTGAAGCAGATCAGCGGCGGGGAGCAGGTCAGCGCCCGGTTCCTGCAACGCGAGTTCTTCACATTCACCCCCAAGTTCAAGCTCTGGATGCTCACCAACCACAAGCCGATCATCAAAGGGACGGATAACGGAATCTGGCGGCGCATCCGGCTCATCCCGTTCGATGTCACGATCCCGCCCGAGGAGCGGGACAAGGATCTCCCCGCGAAGCTGCGCGCCGAGGCGGGCGGGATCTTGAAGTGGGCGCTGACCGGCCTGCGCCAGTGGCGGGAGGGGGGGCTGAAAGACCCGGAGAAGGTCAAGGCGGCGACGGACAGCTACCGGGGGGAGATGGACATCCTCGGCGACTTCCTCAACGAGATGTGCTTGGTCGGGGCGGGACACAAGATCACCAACGGCCTGCTGTACTCGACGTACAGCCAGTGGGCGAAGGACAACGGGCTTCAGCCGAAGTCACACAAGTGGCTGACCCGCGCCCTGCTCGACAAGGGGATTCAGCAGTCGTCGTGCCGGTCGGATGGCCGGATGTGGATCGGGGTCACGCTGCGCTGACAGGATCGGGGATGGCATGAACGAGGGGGCGGGCCGGGAACGGTGCCGCCCCCTCCGCGTTTAGGACACATCCGGCCCGGATAGGACACATTAGGACAGATCGAAAAACGGATGTGTCCTGATATTTTGAAGGTTAGATGTGCATTGTTTCGATGGTAGGACACATAGGACACGTTTTTGATGGGTGTCGTTCCTATATAGAGATGATTCAGAAAGTGCTGTGCGTAACCCCTTCAGAATGTGTCCTATGTGTCCTTGATTGCAGAATGGTAGATAGACACTCATCTATTCCGGGACACTTCCGTTTTTGAAGTGTCCTACAAGTGTCCTCTTTTGCCCGGATGTGTCCTCCCTGCCCCCCGGATCTGACCCTCCCTCCCCTCCCGACGCGCTCATCCTGTCCGCACCTGTCAGATCCGGGGGGCGTTGACCGGGGGCGTATACTATAGTATACGGTGTGAGAGGTGACTGATGGATGAACTGCTCCCCTGCCCGTTCTGTGGAGGCGATGCCGTCGAGCGCCCATTCTTCAGAGGGATGTCGATCATCCGGTGTCGCAAGTGCAGGGCTGATGGGAAGGCGGGCAACACGCTCGATGAAGCGGTCGCCGCGTGGAACCGGCGCACCTCTCCTCCCTGCCCCCCGGATCTGACCACCCAAGCCGACGCCGAGATCGCCATCCTCCGCAGCGACCTGCGCGCCGCCCGTGCCGAGCGTGACGCGCTCCGCGATGAGGTCGCCGCCCTGCGCGCTGCACAGGCAGCCACGGTGGTACAGATCCCCGACCCGTGCCGCCCGGTGCTGACGATGACCCCCGCGCCGAGGTGGGTACAGGGTGGCGGGCGGGTGCCTGCCCTCGTCATCGGGGCCGGGGCCGGGTATGTCCTCGTCGTCACCGATGGCGATCCCACCGTCAAGGCCGTCCCCGCCTCGGAGGTCAAGTGAACTGCCACCACCCCGAGGCCATTGAGCGCCGACGGGTGGGCGCGGGTCGCCGCACCGGGTTCAGGCTGGAGGGGGAGCAGCGCGGGAGATGGAGTAGATTTCGGACGTACCTCTACAGTGCGGCATGGAACGCCGCGAAGGATGGACTGTGAACCCCCTCGACCCCCAGCCCCCGCCCACCCCCGCCGCCGGGGACGTATGGGCCGACCTGATCCCCAACCTGCCCGACATCCTCCGGCCCTACGCCACCGAGCGCCGGGCGCAGGGCATTGAGCGGTATGGCACGCCCCTCCAGGCCGACAACGGGCGCGACGCCCTCGCCGATGCGTTCCAGGAGGAGCTTGACCGGATCGCATACCTCCGGCAGTACAACCTCCGGATGCAGGCCAACCTTGACGCTGCCATCGCCAGCACCGGCAAGCGCAGCGCGGCGGCCCGCTGGCACGCTGATCGGGTGTGGTGGTCAGCGGCACAAATCGGCCGAGCGATCAGCGATGCAACCCGTACGGCCCTGGAGATCGAGGTGGTCAAGGCGGGTGCGCCATGACCCCTACCCTGGGCGGCGCGGGCTTCGTGCGCCTCCTCGATCACATGGGCAGCGACGCCGGGATCTGCGATGTGGCGCGGGTCAGCTTCCGCTCCGGTCATGCCTCCGGATCTGACCTCCCCCGATCCCCCGCCCGCGACCGTGACCTGATCCGCTACCTGATGCGCCACCGGCACAGCGGCCCCTTTGAGTTCGCCACCGTCCACATCCATGTCCGGCTCCCGATCTACGTCGCCCGCCAGTGGATGCGGCACCGCACCATGACGTTCAACGAGATCAGCGGGCGCTACCGGGAGTTGGGCGATGATGTCTACCTGCCCGACACCCTCCACACCGCGCCTCCCGACGCGAAGCAGGGCCGGGGTGGGGAACATCCCCTCTCCCGCCGCCTCCTTGCCCCCCTGCGCGGCGCGGTCTCCGCCGCCGTCCGGGTGTACCGCGAGACCGTCGCGGCGGGTGTGGCGAAGGAACAGGCCCGCGCCGTCCTCCCCCTCGGCACGATGACCGAGTTCGTCATGCGCGCCGACCTCCACAACCTGCTCCACTTCCTGTCCCTGCGCCTCGACCCGCACGCACAGGCAGAGATGCGCGAGTACGCCGCCGCCGTCCTCGCCCTGATCGAGCCGCTATACCCGTTCACCGTCGAGGCGTGGCGGGACTACCGGCAGGGCGCGCCCGCCCTCTCCCGCGCACAGTGGGCCGCGATCCGCGCCGCCCTCCCCGCCGCGCCCCCGGTGCCAGGGCAGAGCGCGGGCGAGGATCGGGAGTGGGCCGCCCTCTGGGTTGCCGCCCCGGCTACACCGGTATACAATCCTGATGCGGGTGCCGCCCCTTCCTCCGGCGGCGCCCTGCCTCCCCCCTCGGAGCGCCGATGAACCCCGACCGCGCACAGATCGCCGCCCTCGGCGCTGACCCCCCGCCCCGCGACCGAATCCCGGTGCAGATCCCATGCCAGTTCATCCGGGCCATGCTCGGGGCGACGGAGGGGCAGGAGCGGGAGGTGCTGAACGCGAGGCTCGATCAGATCCGGCGGGCGCAGGGGTTCCGCACCAACGCCGAGGCGCTGGTGTGGGCGCTGAAGGAGGCATACGATGTCCCCCGCTACTGAGAAAACCTCAACAGCGGCGGGCTGGTACACCATCGGACAGATGCGCGCCTGGGAGAAGAACCCGAAGAAGCACCCGGACTCCAACGTCGCCGACATCGCCCGCAGCGTGAGGCGGTTCGGCTTCGTCGCACCCGTCGTCGTGTGGGGCAGCCGGGGTCAGATCGTAGCCGGACACGGGCGCTACCTCGCCGCGCAGATGATCCTCCGGGCCGACCCCGGCGCGTACCTCGCCACCGACGCCCCCGGCCCCGCCCTGATCCCGGTGCGGGTGGTGGAGTTCGCCAGCGACGCCGAGGCCAGCGCCTATGCACTGGCGGACAACCGCCTGACCGAGGCGAACCCGATGGAGCCGCTGGACGTAGCCGCGATCCTGAAGGAGATCCAGGACGCGGGCGGGGATGTGGAGGTGCCGGGCTGGACGGAGGCGGAGATCGCGGCGATGATCAGCCCTGCCGATCCCGCCGATGTCGCGTGGAAGGAGTTCGACGAGCGGATCGGCGACGACGCCCCGAAGGGCAAGCAGATGAAGTGTCCCCACTGTGGGGAGGTCTTCAACGCATGAAGGTCATCAGCACGTTCAGCGGGTGTGGCGGCTCCTCGACCGGGTACAAGGCGGCGGGCTGCGAGGTCGTCGCCTGTGTGGAGTGGGAAGCGCATGCAGTGGAGTGCTACCGTGCCAACCACCCGACGACGCAGGTTTTCCACGGCGACATCCACAAAGTCACCGGGGAGATGCTGCTGAACGCAACCGGGCTTGACCGGGGCGACCTCGACATCCTCGACGGCTCGCCGCCCTGCCAGGGATTCAGCACGGCAGGGCGGCGCATCCTCGACGACCCCAGGAACAGCCTGTTCAAGCAGCAACTCCGACTGATCGATGAACTGCACCCGAAGCACGTTGTGATCGAGAACGTCGCAGGCATGATCAAGGGGCAGATGAAGGTGGTTGCGGCGGAGATCATCACCAGCCTGAAAGAGCGCGGCTACCGGGTCGCAGCGGGGGTGATGGAGGCGCAATACTTCGGCGTCGGGCAGTACCGGCCCCGGTGCTTCTTCATCGGCTCACGCATCGGTCAGCCCTCCCTCCCTCGGGCAACCACCGGCCCGACGACGGCGGGCGCGGCGCTGAGGGATGTCGAACCGGACGAGATCATCCTACCGCAGAACGCCGGGGCGCGGCTGATGGCGACGCACCTTCAGCCGGGGGAGAACGGGGTGGATGTCATGCGGCGACTCGGGCGCAAGGATGGGTGGTTCAACTGCGCCATGCTCGACCCCGCCGCCCCGTCGCCCACCATCACAAAGTCTCTCACCGGATACGGATCACTCTACCACTGGACGCGCCGACACCTCTCCATCCGCGAAGCGCAGGTGTTGACCGGCTTCCCCATCGGCTACAACCTCCCCGGCAAGTTCAGCGATCGATGGGCGCGGATCGGAAACAGCGTCGCGCCGCCCATGACCCGCGAGATCGTCCGGCAAGTCCTCGGGAGGCTCGATTGACTATCTACACGATAGACCTTGCGCCTATCAGAGAGGTATGGTATATAGAGGGTGTGGCGGACGAACCAACCGCCCAACTGGAGGCAAGATGACCCGCAACCTCACCAAGACCTGCACCGCGACCGGCCTGATCCTGGGCTACGCGATCCAGAGCGTCACGCAGGGGCAGGAGGCCGGGATCGTCGCCCTCCAGAACGCCCACCGGGCCGCCCGCGATGCCGCCATCGCCGCCGCGCACCTGCCCTCGGGACGCGCCCTGTGGGAGCGCGTCCTTGCCGCCGAGTTCCTGATGGATGTGCGGGGGATCGCCTATGCCTAAGCCCACCCCCGCCCCGGCCCCCGACGCCGAGGTGCTGATCTCGATGCTGCGGGCGTACCAAGTCCCGATCTACATGGTCGTCACCGTCGAGCAGATGGAGGCGATCTGCAAGGAGATCGGCAGCGGCCTGCTCACCGCGTCGGGCGCGATCAAGCGGCACCTCGGCGTCACCCGCAAGACGATGCACCGCGCCATCCGGGCCGGGGAAGCAGCGGCGGACAAGGCGGCACGGGGGGAGCGTCTGGACAAGCGGGAGGAGCGGGCGCTGTGGTTCGTGTCCTGCCTCACCCGCGCCGGGGCGCAGCGGGAGATGTCGCTGACCTCCCGCGCCCTCGGCATCGGGCCGAAGGGCGGGGACAAGCGCGAGTCCAACGGGGCGCTACAGATCCTCCGGCTGACCTGCGATGCCTACCGTCCTGACCCCCCGGATCTGACTGATCCCGAGGACGCGCCCCCCACCGACCCCACCCCCGCGCAGGCTGAGGCATGGATACGCCGTGAGGCTGACCGGCTCGGGTTCACGCTGACGCCGAAGCCCGCCGAGGAGTAGTCCCTGACCGCAACCCGCCCATCCCCTGCCGCCACAATGTCGCCGCTCGACATCTACGAGTGGTGCAGCCCGCGTACAGGGGGGATGACGCCGGGACAGCGCCGCTTCCATGCTGACCCCGCCCGCTACCGGCGGCTACAGGCGGGGAATCAGGTTGGCAAGTCCTACGCGGGCGCGGCGGAGGCGTGGTGGTGGATGCTCGGTCGCCACCCCCACCGCATCACCCCCTCTGCCCCGACCGAGGGGTGGATTGTCCTGCCCGATCTCCAGGGGGACTGGCCGAAGATCAGCGCAAAGCTGCGCGCCCTCCAGCCGCCGGACATCCTCGCGGACGGATGCCGCTATGACCGGATGCGCGGCTACATCGCCAGTGGGGCGCGGGGGATCGCGCTGCGCAACGGAAGCACCGTCACCCCGAAGTCCGGCACCCAAGACCCCCTCGCCGTCGAGGGCGGCACGATTGACTGGATCTGGGTGGATGAGCCGCCGAAGGTCACCCACTGGCAGAGCCTCCCGCAGCGCGTGGCCGTCCGGGGCGGATCGATCTGGCTGACGTTCACGCCCGTTGGCCGCCCCCTCGGGTGGTTGAGGGAGTATTTCGAGGGCAACCCGGAGTCCAACCCGCCGACCCCGCCCGCGCCGGGATGGAGTGAGATCCGCGTCCGGCTCACCCCCGAGAACTGCCCGCACCGGTCGGCGGAGTCCATCGCCGATCAGGTCGCGGCGATGTCACCCTGGCAGGTGCGGCAGCGGCGGGACGGGGACTGGGAGGGGCTGACCGAGGCGCGGCGGTTCGTCGCGTTCGGCGAGGGCAGCATCGCCCCCGACGCGCTGATCGAGTCCATGACCGCCTCCCATGTCCGGCTGTCCTGGGATCACGGCGAGGGGACGAACAATCAGGTGTGCTATCTGATCCTCGGCGACGGGCGGCGCTGGATCGTCGCTGACGAGACAGTCAGTGAGAAGGGAAGCACCCCGGCGATGGACGCCCGCCGCGCCCTCGACATGCTGACCCGGTGGGGGCTGACGGTGGATCATGTCACCGCCGCGTTCGGGGACGTGAACAGCGCGGGCAAAGCGGGGGCGGGTGCCAGCGTGAACGCCCTCCTTGAAGCCGCGTTCGCTGACCTCACCCGCCGGAGCGCGCCGCCCTTTGAGATCCGCCGACCAAACAAGCGCGGCGGGTCGGTCGAGGCCGGGGAGAAGGCGATGAACAGCCTCATCCGGGAGGGGCGGTTGTTCACGACGGCCCGCACCGCCAGTCTCAACACCTCGCTCCAACACTACACCGGCAGCGAGAAAGACCTGAAACACCCCATTGACGCGGTGCGCTACGGACTGTCCGATGTGCTGCTCACACCCCCCGGATCTGACCCTCGGGGCGCGTCGCGCCTGATCGTGGTATAGGAGAACCGCATGACCCCCTACGCCCCCACCATGCCGCACCACACCGACGCTGACCGCGCCATCCGTGAGGCCGCCGCCCTGCGCCGGAGGTTGGTGGAGGGCGCGTGGCGGGATGATGCTGCGCGGCGACAGGCGGATTTCTTCGCCGAGGAAGTGCGCGAGATGTTGCCCGCCCCGGTGCTGAGCCGGAACGCGGCGCTTCAGGTGTGGGGGCAGATCGCGACCCTGTACGACGACACGCCCACTGTCGAGATCGCCGGGATGGACGCGACCCCGCTCACACCCGCCGACCTGTGGCCGATGCGGCAACAGTCGCACCTCCTCCAAGTGGCCGCCAACGAATGCCTGATGCGGGTGGACTACGACGGAACCGACCTGTCGTATCGGGTGGTGCCAGTGGATACGGTCGTGATGCGCGCCGTCACCCGCGCCCCGGAAGGTGCCGCCCCCTTCAACCCGATCCGGGGTCAGCCCGTCCGGGTCGAGGAGTGCCGCACCCGCCTGCACCCTGCCGGGGATGGCGAAGTCTGGACATGGGAGGTTTGGGATGTGTCAGATCCGGCGGCACCGCTGTTTCAGATCTGGGTTCAGGGCAAGGGCACGGACGGGAAGGACGCATGGATGGACTACACCGCCCACTATGCCGGGGCGGAGGGGTGGCCGGAGCAGTACCGGGATGCGGCGGGGCGGGCTGTGCTGCCCTACACCCTGCATCACCGCCGCGTCGGCGATCACCTCCGCGAGCCGCTGGCGGGTCAGGAGGTCGTGTCCGGCACCCTCGACGCCTCGGCGCTCTGGACGATGTGGCTCAGCGCCGTCCGCGATGGGGCGCACCCGCAGCGGTACCTGATCGATGGGCAGGTGCCGACCGGAGTCACCAACGGCGCCGGGACGCGGGGGGTGATGGAGGCGCAGGTGGTGAGGATGAACCCGCAGACGGTCATCCAGATCCACGGCATCCGGCGCGGGGAGGAGTACACCAACCCCTCCGCCGGACAGTGGCAGCCCGCCGCCGACCCCGCCTCCCTCGGGACGGCGATCGAGTCGTATGAGGCGGGGCTGGCGGTGTCCGCGGGCCTCTCCCCCGCCGACGTCAGCCGGGGGAGCAACGGCATGTCCGGCTACAGCATCGTCGTCAGCCGGAAGGGTCAGCGGGACGCACAGAAGAAGTTGATCCCGCCCTCGCGAATGGGCGATCAGATCATGCTGGCGAAAGCTGCCGCCCTGCTCGGGTGGGCCGAACCGTTGACCCGCCCCGGCGCGATCAACATCACCTATGCGACGATGGGTGTCAGCCCGGAAGAGGCGAAGGCAGAGCAGGAGGTGATCAAGGGCGATCTTGACCTCGGGCTGACCTCCCGCCGCGCCGCCATGCGCCGCCGCAACCCCGGCCTGACCAATGCGCAGATTGACGCGCTGATCGCGGAGATCGAGGCGGAGAAGGAAGGGCCGGAGGCAGAGGTGCCGGAGGAGATGGACACCGAGGAGGCCACTGATGAGGATGCCGTCCTGCGCGACACGCTGACCGAGGCTGACGACGCGTTGAACAGCGGGGACTTCCGTACCGCCGCCCGCGCCATCTCCCGCGCTATCGGGATGCTGGAGGCCGACACCGCCGAGGACGCAGCAGAGGAGATGGACGCAGAGGACATGGACGCAGAGGACATGCCCCCCGGATCTGACCAGACTGAGGCGGGCGATGCCAGTTGAGCGCGTCACCGTCGGAGGCCGCCCCGGCTACCGGTGGGGCAAGTCGGGCAAGGTGTACCTCTACACCACCGGCTCCGCCACCAGCCGCGCCCGCGCCTACGCCCTCGCCACCCGGCAGGGGCAGGCCGCCCGTGCCGCCGGGTACGTCGAGCCGACGCACACCCCGCCTGCCGCCGTCGCTGATGCCGCCCGCCGCGCCCTCGACCTGCGCGCCTCCCTCCCCCCATCCCGCCGGGGCATGACCGCTACCGGCATCGCCCGCGCCCGCGACCTCGCCAACCGCCGCCCACTGAGCCTCGACACGATCCGCCGCATGTCCAGTTACTTCGCCCGTCACGCCGTTGATAAGGACGGCGAGGGGTGGGGCGTGGACAGCAAGGGGTATCAGGCGTGGCTCGGGTGGGGCGGTGATCCGGGTCGCGCCTGGGCCGACCGCATCCTTTCCTCCAACGTTCAACCCTGATCGGAGTCCTCACATGCCTACCGACGCAACGCCCCCCGCCACCCCGCCCGCGCCCCCGCCGACCGTCACCACCCCTGACGGGCGCACCCTCCGCCTCGGGGAGTTCGATCCCGATGTGGGCGCGCACGTCTACACCGACGACAGCGGCAAGCCCTGGATCCCCTACTCCCGGTTCAAGGAGTCGCGGGAGGAGGTCAAGGCGCTGAAGGGCAAGGCCAGCGACCCCGAGGCTGCAAAGGCGATCCGCGATCAGATCCGGGGGGAGCTGGCGCAGGAGTACGAACAGCGCGTGGTGGAGGCGCAGTTGGAGGGCGCCCTGTACCGCCACGGGTTCGATGACGATGAGGAGACGAGGGGCGAGGTGCTGAACCGGTACGCGCAGGCCAAGCCCGACGCGGAGGGCAAGCGCCCCACCCTCGCCGCGTGGCTGAAGGCGCAGCGTGAGGCCAACGACGGAGCCGGGGCGCGGTGGCTGCGCTCCTACCTGCGCGCCGACACCTCCGCCGCGAAGCCCGCCGCGCCCGCGACCGTCGAGGCGCCCGCCCCCGCCCCGAAGCCGAGGCCCGCCAGCGACCCGAACGGCGGGGTAACGGGGAAGGGCGCCCCGCCCCGGTCGAGCTTCACCAATGAGGAGATCGCGTCTATGTCATTCCATGACGCGGTGCGGAACCTCGCGACCCTGCGGCAGCAGGAGGGCTTGCCTGTGAAGCCCGGTAAGGCTTGACAGATCGAGCCGGATCGGTAACGCTGTAAGTATCGCCACCGGGCGCCCGCCGATACAGGGTGTAGGCAAACAGGTTCTTCCTACACCCTCACCGGAGATCCCCCGATGGCTGATGAAGTCACCCTTTCTACGCTGACCTCCAACGGCGGGCGCATCGCCAAGATCCTGGCCGCGCAGCTGCATATCAACCTGTTCGACTCGCAGCAGGGTCTGCGCGGGCTGATGGAGTTCCGCCCCCTGATGGGACCGAGCGGCACGCTGAACGTCGCGAAGGCGTCGATGGCCTACACCGCCGCCGCCGCCTCCTCGGAGACCTCCGGCGGGTTCAGCAACACCGCGTTCTCGACTGGCAACTTCGACCTGACCCCGGCGCGGTATGGCCTCCAGTTCCAGCCGAGCGACCTGTTCGCGATGACGGCGGGCGGCGGCGCCCCGGTGACGGTGGACACCCTGACCTCGGCGCTGCTGATGGCCTTCGATCAGACCCTCGCCCACCTGCTGACCGGCCTGTTCTCCGGCGTGTCCGGCAACGTCGGCACCTCCGGCGCCGACCTGACCGCTGACAACTTCTTCGACGCCATCTATACCCTGAACCTCGCCAACAACCCCCGCGCCCTCGCGGCGGTGTTGCATAACGTCCAGGTCAACGATCTGGTCGAGTCCATGCGCGGGGAGACGGGCGCGATCCAGTACCGGTCGGACATCCAGGGGATGCTCGGCAACCCCGGCGCTGCCTACCGTGCGACGATCCTCGGCGTGGATGTGTACCAGTCGGACAAGGTGCGGACGGCCAACGCGAACGCCGACCGGCAGGGCTGCATGTTCAGCAACGGCGCGTTCGCCTACACCCTGGGCGATGTGGCCGAGATCATCCGGCAGCAGATGATCGCCCCCGCTGATATCGTCGTGCAGAACCCCGAGATGTTCATCGAGCGCATCCGCGACGGCGCCAACGGCCTGACCTCGCTCCTGCTGAACATGTACCCCGGCGTTGCCGAGGCCGAGGACGCCCGCGCCGTCAAGATCACCACCGACGCCTGATCCACGCTAACCCGACTGATACGGAGTTCCAATGCCGCCTACCGTCATCACGGTCACCACCCCCAAGCCGCCCACCCCGTCCGCCGTCGAGGAGGGGCTGCTCCCCGCCAGCGAGGCGCGGGGCAAGTGGTTCTATACCCACATGCCCCGCGACTATGAGTTCGTGGATGAGAAGTGGGGCTTCCTCCCCAACCTCTGCGAGCAGTACGCCATCGCCGGAGTCAACGGCGTCCGCGAGGTCATGGGGCCGAACGGCAAGGTGATCGGGGTGGACGATGCCGGGTTACGCGCCGGGCTGCTCCGCAAGGGCGCCACGATCCTCGACCCGATGGATCCGAGCCTCGGCCCCTGGCACAAGTACGTTCGCGCTTACAACTGCGTCGGCGGCGGCAAAGCGTATGTGTTCAGTGTGGACAAGGGGGGCGTGACCTACTCCCTGTTCCCCGGCGGGATGGCCGTCGCCCATGAGGCGTCCGATCTCCTCCGCGAGTTCCGGGCGTGGCTGGTCGAGAACGGCAAGATCCCCCCCATGCCGAAGCCGGTCTATGACTTCCTGATGGAAATGGAAAACGTGGCCCTCCAGCGGCAGATCAAGGCCGCCAGCACCAACCCCCACCTCGGGAAGCGCGTCGAGGAGCGGCAGGCCCGGATCGCCACCATGCGCGCAGCATGGGACTGGATGCACACCACCCCCGCCGCCCCGGCCCCCGAGCGCACCGCCGCTCCGGTGCGCCTGTCCGCCCCGGTGGCCGCATGAGCGGCGAACACCCCAACGGGCGGAAGGCGATGGATGACCTCACCCGCCGTCTCGTTGAAAGCGGCGTCAAGCCCTCGGCGGCAGAGCAGAAGGCGCGGGAAGCCGCCCGCCGCGTGGATCGTCAGCAGAAGTAACCAACCGCCCGGAGTGGGCGACAGCCCTGGGAGATGCCCCCGACATGTCAACAGCCCCCGACATCAGCCAAGCCACGCCCCGCAACCGCAGGGCGCAGACCTTCGCTACCATCGCCATCGCCAAGAACGGCGACACCACCGACATCGCCAGCGTGATCCCGGTCACGGCGGGCAGCGGCGCCCCGAATCACAACGCGCATGTCGCCGGAGAGATCTACATCCGCACTGACGGCACCGCCGCCGCCGGGACGGCCCTGTACATCGCCACCAACACCTCCGGCACCTGGGCGCCCCTGGTCAACCTCGGAGCGTTCGCCCCGACCGCGATCAGCCTCACCGACAACACCGCCGCCGCCCTGGACATCTCCGAGGCCGCCAACGTCTATCTGCGGTTCGTCACCACCAACGGTAGCGAGTCGGTGACCATCGGCAAGCCCGTCCTGTTCGGTGGCGGCCTCGCCCCCGGCTCCATCTTCAAATCCACCGAGCAGACCGGCACCGGCTCGGCGCAGAACATCGCCCACGGCCTCGGCACCACCCCCTCGCTGGTGTGGGTGACCGTGACGGAGGATCCGGGTGGGACGGGCTTCGATGTGACTGAGGGCAGCCACGGCAGCACGAACTGTGTGGTGACTGTGACCACCGGCGTCAAGTATAAGGTTCTCGCGTTCAAGTGAGCCTCGCCGCCGCCATCACCCGTCCCCGGAGCGTCGAGCGCGGCGTGAGTACCACGCTCACGCTCACGATCACCGACACCCTCACCGGCACAGTGCAGACCCCCTCTGCGGCGACGGTGCAGATCCTCGATGGGGCGACGGAGATCCTGGCGGCGACGGCGGCGACCACGCTCGGGGCGGGTGGTTATTCCTGCACCTATGCCCTGAGCGCGGCGACGATCCCGGACTCGATCCGGCTGACCGATCAGTGGCTGGAGATCTGGACACTGACCATCGGCGGGGTCGCCTACACCTTCCGAGTGACGGGCTACCTCTGCCGCCACGCCTACCACCCCACCCTCACCGACAGCGACCTGACCACGCTGCACCCGGATCTGACCAGTCAGCGCCCCCCCGGCCTGACGACCTACGGCGGGTTCATCGATGAAGCGCAGGGCTGGCTTGAACGGAAGCTGCTACAGAAGGGCCGCCGTCCCGAGCTGATCTTTGACGCATGGGCGCTCCGGGACGCACACCTGTACTACACCCTGAACCTCATCTTCCGGGCGTTCGCGTCGTCGCTCGGAAAGGGCCGGTACGCCGAGGAGGCGACCCGGTATGAGACGATGGCCCACGATGAACTCCGGGCCGTGAAGTTCCGGTACGACACCGCGCAGACCGGCACGGTGGACAGCCCCGCGCAGGAGGCACAGTCCGGGCCGCTGGTGCTGACCGCTGCGCCCCGGAACCGGTGGGGGAGGGGCTGGTGAGCGCCATCGATCCCACCC
>JAGWYS010000181.1 GCA_018969225.1 Gemmatimonadota bacterium
ATTCACCCCCCGCCCGAATGCCGCCACCTTGATGGCCGTCATCCCCACATCGTGGTAGGGGGCGATGACCGCGTCGAACTCCCCCCGCAGCGCCCGCACGAACACGGTGTCCGCCGGCAGCGGCCCCGCCACCCCCTCGGCGCGCGCCACCGGCCCCAGCAGCGTGTCATCCTCGTCGCCGAAGCGCCCCTGGTCGCCGGCGTGCGGATTGAGCGCGCACAGCGCCAGCCGAGGCGCCGCGATCCCGAACAGCGCCTGGAGCCCGGCGCGGGTGGTGCGGATGGCCTGCCGGAGGGCGTCGGCGGTGAGCAGCCGCGGCACGTCGCGCAGTGGCACGTGCGTGGTGGCCAGCACCACCCGCAGCCCGTCGGCCGCCAGCATCATGGTGGTGGGGACCCCCGCCACCCGCCCCAGCAGCTCGGTGTGTCCGGGGTCGGCGTACCCGCCGGCCAGCAGCGCCGCCTTGTCCAGCGGCGCCGTGACGAGCCCGTCCACCGTCCCGGCCAGGGCCATCCGCGCCGCGGTCTCCACCGCCAGACCGGCCAGGCGCCCCGCGGCCGCCATCGGGGCGCCGCCGCCAGGGGGCGGGGGCCACGTCCCCACCGCCTCGTCCACCGGCACGCCGCAGCCGGCGGGGCCCACCACGCGCCACGTCGCGTCCAGCGCCCGCACGCGCGGATGCGCCAGCGCCTTCGCCACGATCTCCGGGCCGATCCCCCGGGGGTCGCCCAACGTGACGGCCAGTCGCGCCGTCAGTGCTGGGGCTCCACCAGCGCCAGCGGATCGTACTTCACCGCCACGTACGTCTGCTTCTTGAGCGTGTCGATCAGGCGGCGCATGCTCCGCTCCTGCGACAGCTGCTCGCGGATCCGCTCGCGCATCTCCGGCAGGGAATATTCCCCGGCCTCGTCCAGGAACGTCACCTGCGCAATGACGTACTTGGAGGTCCCCCCCTGCACGTCGGGGATGGTGAAGGGGCCCACGATGGCGTTGAGCCCGGCCCCTTCCAGCGCGTTCCGGTAGGCCTCGGGGAGCTCGTTGCGGGGGTACTCGGGGATGGTGCGGTCCTCCCCCCCGGCCTCGTCATGGTACTTCACGCTGAGCGAGTCGTAGCTGCCACCGCCCCGCCACACCGCGGCCACGGAATCGGCCAGCACCCGGGCGCGCCGCTCGTCGGCGGTGTCCACCTGCGGACGGATGAGGATGTGCCGCGCCTTCACCTCGGCGGGCTGCACCCGGTCCACCCGGATGATGTGGAACCCGAAGGTGGTCTCCACCACCGGGCTCACCACGCCGGGGTTGAGGGCGAACATCATGCGGTCGAACTCGGGGACCATGCGCCCGCGGCGGTTCCACCCCAGGTCACCCCCAAGCTCGCGGCTCCCGGGATCCATGGACTCCCGCTTGGCCATCGACTCGAAGTCCTCGGGGTGCGCCTCCAGGGCCGCGCGGAGGGAATCCACCTTGGCGCGCGCCCGCGCCTTGGCGGCCGCCGACGGCGTCGTGGGGACGACGATCTGCCGGAGCCCCACGCGCGCCTCCTTGCGGGGGAGCTTGGCGCGGTTCTCCTCGAACGCCTCGGTGACCTCGCGCTCGCTCACGTTGACGGCGGTCATCTTGCCGTCGCGGCGCAGCTTCTGCACCACGTCCCGCTGCAGCTGCTGCCGGCGGACCTGGTCCCCCTGCAGCTTGCGCCAGTCGTCCAGCGACCCGAAGCCGGCCTCCTTGAGCGCGTCCCGGAACTCCGACTCGCTCTTGAAGTTCGCGCGGGCGCGCTTCTCGGTCTCGTCCACCTGCCGCTGGATGTCCGGCTCGGCGGCCTCGACCTTCTCCGCCTTGGCCTTCTGCACCAGGAGTTCGACCTCGATGAGCTGGTCCAGGATGTCCTTCTCCAGCTTGGCGAGCTCGCGGGCGCTGTTGACCTGCGCCCCGCTGGCGCGCGCCTGGTTGGCGCCAGCCATCACTTCGGACACCAGGATGACCTGGTTCCCCACCACGGCGGCGACGCCGTCCATGGCCAGCGGCTTCCCCTTCGCGGGGGCCTCCTGCGCCCCGGCGCGCCTCGCCGGCGCCGCGCAGAGCGCGACGCCGGCGAGGAGGAGCCACCGCAGCCCGCGCGTGGTCACTTCTTGGCGGCCGAATCCGGGGCCGGGGCGGGAGCCGGGGCGGGGGCCGCCGGCGGACCCTGCACCGCCCTCGCCGAATCGGCGCTGGCCCGCAGCCCCTTGGCGCGCTCCACGGCCTTGTCCAGCGCCGCGTCATTGACGGAGAAGTCGTACTTCTTCTGCAGCGCGCGCACCACCGGGTACGGCAGGTCCACGAAGGGCGCCTCGTTCTTCACCAGCTTGTCGAAGTACGACTCGATGCGGCCGGCCACCCACTTGGCCTTGTCGCCGCCGGCCGCCTTCGCGCTGTCGGCCAGCGCGGCCGGGTCCACGCCCAGCCCGGTCCACCCCTGGACGAGGGCGTTCTTGAACGTGAGGTACATGTTCGCCAGCTCGGCCGTGTCGGGGACGACCTTGGCGCTGTCGGCCTGCCGCAGCACCAGCTCGTTGCGCATCCCCTGCTTGATGAACCGGTCCACCAGCGTGTCCGGCGCGTTCAGCACCTGGATGCGGATCTGCATCTGCGGCGGGAACGACGCCACCCAGTCGGCGAACTCCCCCTCGGTGAGCGAGCCGCCCTTGTAGGTGCCGATGGCCTTGGACGACTTGCGGTACCCCAGCGGGTTCCGGACGATGGCCTTGGCCCGCACGGCGCCGTCGGACTCGACCTTGATGGCGTTGGAGCTTTCCAGCTTGCTGAGGTACGTGCTTTCGGCCACCGCCACGTTGCGCTGCTTGATGGCGGGGGCGAACTGCTCCTTCACCTCGTCGAACCGCGGGCGGTAGATGATGTGGTAGCCGAAGCTGGTTTCCACGATCGGGGAAATCTCGCCGGGCTTGATGGCCAGGACCCCCTTCGAGAACTCCGGCACCATCTGCTCCCGCTGGAACACCCCGAGCGACCCACCGCGCTCCTTGGCGCCCGGCTCGTCGCTCTTGGCCGCCAGCGCCGCGAAGTTGGCCGGGGTGGCTTCCTTGCGGATCCCCTCGGCCTTGGCGCGCGCCGCCGCCCGCTGCTCCGGCGTGGCGGAGGAGTCGGTCTTCACCAGGATGTGGCTGGCCGCCAGCAGCTCCCCGGCCGCGTACCGCGCCGAGTCCGGGGCCGGCGCGAGCGTGTCCCACCCGGCCGACACCTTCTCGTAGAACCGGCGGACCCGGAGGTTGTCGATGGTGGACTGCATCGCCGCCTGCATCTCGGCCTTGTCCGAGATGGAGTCGCCCTTGGCCGCGGCGGTGGCCGCCAGGTGATAGTTGACCCACAGCTCGGCGATCGAGCGCGCGGCATCCTTCTCCAGCGGCGCCTGCGTCTTGCCCAGGATGTCGGCGAGGCGGTTGGTGGACAGCTGCTGCGACCCCACCGTGGCGGCGACCTCGGGGTTGGACGACGCGCCGCAGGCGACCGCCGCAATGACGGTGGCGAGCAGGGGAACTCGGGAGAATCTCATCGGCTCAGGAGTCGGGGACCGGGACGAGGGGGATACTTCGGGGGGAGAGACGGCCGGAGGTCGGCCGAGGCAACCTTCACCCTAGCAGGGCGCGCAGGGCGCGCACCAGCCCCTCGAGCAGTTCCGAGCCCCCCAGACGGGTCAGTTTGAGCGCCAGCGGCTGGGCGCGCCGCACGTCCACGTGGAATTGCACGCCGTGGAACGCCGCGGAGAGCCCCTTGAGGCGCGGGACCGCATCCGCCCGGAAACTAATGCGGGCCTCCGAGGCGCGCACCAGCAGGGCGTCCACCCCCAGCGCCGCCCCCACCACCCGGAGCATCGCCGACGCGAACAGCGCGGTGGCCGGGGGGGGCAGCGCCCCGAACCGGTCACGCACCTCCCCCTGCAGCGCCTCGATGGCCGCCGGATCCCGCAGCGCCGTCAGCCGCCGGTACACGTCCAGCTTCGTGTCCGCCGAGCCGATGTACTCGTCGGGGAGGAACGCCGGCGCATCCAGCGACACCTCGGGGGGGATCCACGCGCGCTGCCCCCCACCGTCGGCGAGCTGCCGCACCGTTTCGTCCAGGAGCCGGAGGTACAGGTCGAATCCCACGGCGTGCACGAACCCCGACTGCTCCGGCCCCAGGAGGTTCCCCGCGCCGCGCAGCTCCAGGTCCTTGAGCGCCACCCGGTACCCCGCCCCCAGCTCGGTGTGGTGCTCCAGCACCTTGAGCCGCCGCTCGGCGTCCTCGTCCACCCGGTCGGGGACCAGCAGGTAGCAGTACGCCCGCCGGTGCGACCGCCCCACCCGCCCCCGCAGCTGGTACAGCTGCGCCAGCCCCAGGTGGTCGGCCCGGTTCACGAACATCGTGTTGGCGTTCGGGACGTCCAGCCCGCTCTCGACGATGAGCGTGGACACCAGCAGGTCCACCTCCCCCGCCACGAAGCGCTGCATCACCGCCTCCAGCTCGCGCTCCTTCATCTGCCCGTGCCCCACCGCCACCCGGGCGCGCGGCACCAGCCGCCGCAGGTGGTCGGCGATCGCCTCGATGGTCT
Organism: Gemmatimonadota bacterium; assembly: GCA_018969225.1. GTDB lineage: Bacteria > Gemmatimonadota > Gemmatimonadetes > Gemmatimonadales > Gemmatimonadaceae > Gemmatimonas. The sequence goes on from JAGWYS010000181.1 coordinate 4,586, forward strand.
CGATGCGGTTGTGCACGAAGAACAGCTGCCCGCCCCGGTCCAGCTCCCGCGCGATCGCCTCCTCCAGCAGCGCGTCGTCGAACGGCTCCACGAAGGTGAGCACCGGCGACCGGTCGCGTGGCGGCGTCTGCATCAGCGTCAGGTCCCGCAGCCCGGCCAGCGACTGGTGCAGCGTGCGCGGGATGGGGGTGGCCGTCAGCGTGAGCACGTCGGTCTGCAGCTTCAGCTGCTTGAGGCGCTCCTTGTGCTTCACCCCGAACCGGTGCTCCTCGTCCACGATGATGAGCCCGAGGTCGGCGAACTGCACGTCGGCGCTCAGCAGCCGGTGGGTGCCGATGATGATGTCGATGCCCTTGGCCTTGATCTGCTGCACCACCGCCGCCTGCTCCTTCGCCGTCTGGAAGCGGCTCATCACCTCCACCTTCACGGGGAAGTCCGCCAGGCGGTCGCCGAAGGAGCGGGCATGCTGCTCCGCCAGGATGGTGGTGGGGACCAGCACGGCCACCTGCCGCCCCCCTTGCACCACCTTGAACGCGGCGCGGATGGCGATCTCGGTCTTGCCGTACCCCACGTCCCCCACCAGCAGGCGGTCCATGGGGCGCGGGCTCTCCAGGTCCCGCTTGACGTCCTCCGTGGCCTTCCGCTGGTCGGGGGTGTCCTCGAACAGGAAGGCGCTCTCCAGTTGGCGCTGCCACGCCCCGTCGGGGGCGCTCGCCGGGCGGGTGGCCACCCGGCGCCGCGCGTACAGCTCCAGCAGCTCCTGCGTCATCTCCAGGATGGCCAGCCGCGTCTTCTCGCGCTGCTGCTTCCACCGCGTCCCCCCCAGCTTGTGCAGCCTCGGCGGGGGCGCGTCCTCGGACACGTCGTGCGCGCTGCGGTAGCGCTCCACCTGGTCGATGCGGTAGAGCGGCACGTTGAGGCGGTCGCCCCCCTCGTACTCGATGACCGCCGCCTCGATGGTGCTCTCCCGCACGAACACCTTCTCGATGCCGCGGTAGATCCCGATGCCGTGCTCGAGGTGCACCACGTAGTCGCCGGGCTTGAGCGCGCCCACCATGTCCAGCGCGGCGCCGGTGGCGTAGCGCCGGACGCGGCGCAGGCGCCGCTCGCGACGGAAGATCTCGTGGTCGGTGAGCACCCGCACCGCGCCGGGGATGATGAAGCCGCCCCCCAGCACGCCGATGGCGATGGCGGCCGCCACCGGTCCCTCCTCCCCCAGCAGCTCCTCCAGCCGCTCCGCCTGCCCCGCGTTGTCGCACAGGATGAGCGTGGGGAGCCCGTCGCGCTGCAGCCGCCGCAGCACCCGCAAGTCGCGCGAGACCAGCTCGGGGGGACGGATGGGGAACGCCACGTCGGGGGCGGGCTCCGGGTCCGGCGCGGACCCGGCGGTGCGCGCCGGGGGGAGCGACAGGCACAGGGTGCCGAGGCGCGCCAGCGTGGAGGCCATCTCCGGGGGGGGGACGAACAGGTGCTCGCGGAGCACGTACGCCTCGCCGCGCCGGCGCGCGAGCTCGGCGTGGTGCGCCGCCTCGTCCCACGTGCGCACCAGCTCGGGGAGCAACCGGCTCCCGCCGGGGACCACCACCAGCGTGTCGGGGGGCCACAGCGCGGGGAGTGCCACCCGCTCCGCGGTGGCGCCCCCCGCCCCGGCGTGCCCGTCCACGGGGAGCACCAGCGCCCGCTCGGCCTCGCGCGTGCTCCGCTGCGTGTTGAGGTCGAAGTGCCGCAGCTCGGCGATGTCATCGCCCCAGAACTCCAGGCGCACCGGCTCCGCCATCCCGAACGAATAGATGTCGAAGATCCCGCCGCGCACCGCGAACTGCGCCACGTCCTCCACCATCGGCACGCGCTCGAACCCGATCCCCTCCAGGTGCGCCGCCAGCGCCTCGGGGCGCCACCGGTCCCCCTTGCGCAGCTCGAGGCGCGCGGCGGCCAGCGTGCCCGGGAGCGTGGTGCGCTCCAGCACCGCGCGCGCGGTGGTGAGCAGCACGCGCACCCCGCCCCCGGCCAGGCGGGCCAGCGTCTCCACGCGCTCCCCGGCCACCTCGGCATGCGGCTCCACCTCGCCAAACCCCTCGCGCGGCGGGTAGAGCGCCGTGGGGAGCTCGTCCGTCAGCGCGCCGAGGTCGGCCAGCCACCGCTCGGCGTCGGCGAGCTGGTCGGCCACCACCACCACCATCCGCTGCGGGACGGCGCGCGCCAGCGCCGCCACCAGCACGGCGTCGCTGGAGCCGGCCAGCCCGCCCACGCGCCGGCTCTCCCCGGGGCGCGGCAGGTCGCGCAGCACGCGGTCAAACGCCGGCAGCGCGGCCAGCGCATCCAGCAGGCGCGGCAGCCCCATCAGCGGCACCCTCGCGCGCGACCGTTCATCGCCGTCCCACCCAGCCGTCGGCCACCACGGCGCCCAGCGCCAGCAGCAGCAGCGGCAGCAGCAGCGGATGGCCGTCCCCCTGGGCGAGCACCCGCTGCCCCCACGCCGCGCCGGACGGTGCCACCTCCAGCCGGTCCCCGCGCCATGGCGTCACCACCGCCGTCCCCGACCACGCCTCGCTCATCGACTCCTCGGCCTCCGGATTGACCACCACGGCCCCCACCCGTGCTTCGCCCCGGCGAAAGAAGGCCACCCCCGGCTGCGCCGGCGCGGCCAGCCGCCCACCGGTCAGGGGGCGCACGGTGCCATCCACCCCTTCCAGCGCCGTGGCGCCATCGGGGACCGGGACCGGGGCCCCGGGCGCGACCTCGGCCACGCCACCATCCTCCCCCAGCCGTCGCGCGAGCAGCTCCAGCACCGCCGGCACGAAGTCGGCCCGCACCGGCAGGTCCGTGGCCTCCACCTCCACCGGCGACCCCACCAGCACGTAGCCGGGGCCGGCCACCATCCACGGGGCGTTGCCCACGAGGGCCACGGTATCGCTGCGGGGCGTCGGCGCGCCTGGGGCGGGGGACGCCTGCAACGGGTAGCGCTGACGGACGGCCACGCCCTCCAGCGCCCGGGCCAGCGCCCCCACGGGCTCGCCCCCACCGGGCCGGCGGGCCAGCGCGCCGTCGCGCGCCACCGCGCCCAAGCGCCACGGGATCCCCAGCCGCGCCAGTGTCCGGTTCGCCTCCCCCACGCGCAACGGGTCCCGCGGCGCGACCAGGAGCGCGGGGAGCCGCACGCCCGGCGCCTCCGCAGCGGCCACCGCCACCACCCCCACCGTCCCCTCGCGCCCCAGCCCCACCCGCGACTCGGCGGCCAGCGTGGCGACGGCAGTGCCCAGGAACACCCCCGCGTCGGGGCGCGCCGCCACCGCCGGCGGGGGCGCGGCGCGCACGGCAAACCAGCGCACATCGTCGGCCCGCAGCGCGTCGGCATCCAGCTC
>JAGWYS010000182.1 GCA_018969225.1 Gemmatimonadota bacterium
GTCATGGTCAGCGTCACCGCCGCCGTGCTGCTGGTGACGGTGTTGCCGGCGGCGTCGCGGATGGCCACCACCGGCTGCGTGGTGAACGCGACGCCGCTGGCGGCACCGGCGGCGCTGGTGGTGAGCACGAGCGCGCTCGCGGTGCCGGGAGTCAGCGTGATGGTTTGCGTGGCCGCCGTCAGTCCTGGCGACGCGAAGGTGAGGGTGTACGTGCCCACGCGCCCCGCGAGCCCCACGGTGGTGAAGGTGGCCACGCCGTTCACGGCGTTGACCGTGGAGGTCCCCACCACCTCGGCGCCACTGCTCACCGTCATGGTGACCGCCGCGGTGCTGCTGGTGACCGTGTTGGCCGCGGCGTCCAGCACGCGCACCACCGGCTGCGTGGTGAACGCCGCGCCGCTGGCGGCCCCCGCGGGCGCCGTGGACACCGCCAGGGCGATGGGAGACCCGGCACCCATCGCGATGGGTTGCGTGATGGCGTTGAGCCCCGGCGAGGCGAAGGTGAGCGTGTAGCTCCCCGCCGCCCCGGAGAGGCCGACATTGGTGAAGGTGGCCACGCCCCCCACCGCATTGACCGTGCTGGTGCCCACCACCACACCGCCGCTGCTCACCGACATGGTGACCGCCGCCGTGCGGCTGGTGACGATCGTGCCGGCGCCATCCCGGAAGGTCACCACGGGCTGCGTGGTGAACGCCGCCCCGCTGGTGGCCCCTGCCGCACGCGTGGTAAGCGCCAGCGATACCTCCAGCAGCCGCTCCTGCGTCAACTCGGCGGTCACGGCCAGCGGCGCCGTCACCACCACCTCGCACGGGTTGGCGCCGCCGCACCCCCCGCGCCACGCCACGAAGTCGTGCCCCGGAAGGGTGGTGGCCGTGAGCCGCAGCCGCGTGCCGGGCGCAAAGGGCGCCGAGCACCCGGTGGGCGCCGCCACCCCGTTGGTGATGGCGCAGTCGACGCCCGCCGGGACCGAGACGATGCGTCCGCTGCCGGTGCCACTGCCCGCGACGGTCACCCGCGGCCACGCCGTGAGCGCGACGCCCACGGTGGCGCCCTGCGTCATGGTGACCGGGCACGCGTCGTCCCCCTGGCACGCGCCGCTCCACCCGGTGAAGCTCGTGGCGTCCCCCGCCGTGACGCTCAGCTGCACCACGCCCCCCTCGGCGAAGAGGGCCGCGCACCCGGAGGTCGAGGCCACGCCGTTCACCACCGTGCACCGGATCCCCAGCGGCTGCGACGTGACCGTGCCGCTGCCGCCCCCCGAGGGCACCACCGTGAGCAGCCGCCGCTGCGCCAGCGCCGCGGTCACGGTGGTGGGGGAGGCCACCGCCACGTCGCACGGCTCGGTGCCGCCGCACGCGCCGCGCCAGCCGAGGAAGTCGCTCCCGTTCGCGGCGGTGGCGGTGAGCTGCACGCGCCCGAAGCGCGGGAACAGCGCCGAGCACCCCGCGGCCGCGGCCACGCCGGTGGTGATGGTGCAGCTGATCCCCGCCGGCACCGACGTGATCGTCCCCGACCCCGAGCCCGCCCCGGCGATGGAGAGCGGCTGGCGCGCCTCGAACGTCCCCGTGACGCGCGTGGCCCCGCCGATGGTGACGGTGCACGCGCCAGCGCCACCGCACGCCCCCTCCCAGCTGGCGAAATCGCTCCCCGCGGCGGCGTCGGCGGTGAGGCGCACCACGGTGCCGCGCACGAAGCCGGCGGTGCAGCCGGCGCCCTGCGCCACCCCGGCCGAGACCGCGCAGCTGATCCCCGCCGGTGACGAGGTGATGGTCCCCGTCCCCGTCCCCGCGCCGGTGATGGTGAGGGGCAGCTCCAGGTCGAAGGTGGCCTGCACGTCGCGGTTGGCGGCCAGCGTCACCGCGCAGCCGCCGGTGCCGCGGCAGTCACCCCCCCAGCCGCCGAAGCGGCTCCCGGGGGCCGGGGAGGCCGAAAGGGTCATGGCGGTGTTGGCGGGCACGGTGGCGCGGCACCCGCTCCCCGACGCCTCGCCGTTGGTGATGGCGCAGCTGATGCTGCCGTCGGCGGAGATCACCGTGCCGCTGCCCCCGCCCCCCGCCGAGATGCGCAGCGTGCGTTGCGGCACCACCGCCGCGTTCACCGCGCGGGGGCCAGTCATGGCCAGCGCGCACCGCCCGCGTCCCGCGCAGTCCCCCGACCACGCCACCAGCATGGCGTCGCCCAGCGGCTCGAACGCCAGCTCCACCGCGGTGCCGGCGCGCACCGCCGCCATGCAGCCGGTGGCGGCGGCCGTGCCGTCGGTGATGAGGCAGCGGATCCCCGCGGGGGAGGAGACCACCGTCCCCGACGCGGTGCCGCTGCCGGTGACGATGAGCGGGAATCGCGCGGTGCTGGCCACGCGCACGGCGCGCGCGGCCACCATGGGCAGCACGCACCCGCCATCGCCCTCGCAATCGCCCGCGAAGCCGCGGAATTCGGTGAGCCCCTCGGGGGTGACGGTGAGCGTGACCGTGGTGTCCCCCGGGAAGCGGCGAGCGCAGCTCCCCGTGCCGCGCCCGTTCTCCACCGTGCACGCAATCCCCTCGGGGATCGAGGTGACCACCAGTCGCCCGGTGCTGCCGGCCACCCCCTCCACCGTGAGGTCCGCCGGGGGGCGCAAGACCCGGAGGCGCTGCGCCGCCGTGGCCCCGCCGCTGCTGGCCGCCACCGAGCCGGTGCCGGGGGCCACCGCCGTGACCACCCCGCCCGCGGACACCGTGGCCATCGCGGCCGGGGTCACCTGCCACGTCACGGCGGTGGCGGTACGCGCCCGCCCCGCGCCATCCACGAGGCGCGCCGTGAGCGTGCGGCTCTCCCCCACCACCAAGGGCAGTTCCCCGGCCAGTGGCGTGCCGTCGGCCTGCAGCAGCTGGAGCGAGGCGGCCTCCCGCAGCGGCACGTCGGGGGCGGCCACGGTGCCACCGGGGCGAATGCGCACCGGCCCCACGGTCTGCGAGTCCACGACGGCGCCGTCCACGAGGAGCGCCAGTCCCAGCATCAGCACGCACTCGTCGGGCGCCGGCGGCGCGCCGTCGATGCCCGCGCGCTCCGCGTCGGCGAGGCAGGCGCCGAATTCGATCTCCAGCGCCACGCGCGCCTCGCGCTCCGTGCCCAGCGACACCGTCACGGGGCGCAGCGGGCGGCGCGAGGCGTCCTGCCGAAGGTACCACGGGCTCGCGCGCAGCTGCGCGGGGGACTCCGCCGACAGGATCACGCGGGCGGCCACGTTGGCGCGCGCCGCGCCCCCGAGCGGTCCCCCCACCCGGCCGGGGCCGGCCACCTCTCCGCTGCCGGTGCACCCAGCGCCCCCCACCAACACCCCCAGCAGCACCGCCACCCGCGAGGCCACGCGCGACGCTACGCGCGAAGGCACGCCGGCACGTCGCCCGGGGTGCACGCGGTGGGGAACGCGGACGCGTGCGCGCATGCGTCAGAAGCGCCAGGCGAACAGGGCGCCCATGGTGACGCCGAAGAAGTCGCTGTCGGCCAGCGGGAGCGCCTCGGGGCCCAGCCGCTGCCGCAGGTTCCCCCCCTGAGCGCGGGCGAAGGGCTGCAGCGTCCAGCTGCTCGCCCGCCACGACAGCCCCAGCGTGGCCACGCCCGCAAAGCCGCCCATGGTGAGCACGCCGGGGGCGACGCGCATCCCCGACTGCCAGCGCGCGTCCAGCGCGGTGGTCACGTCCAGCCGCGACACCAGCGGCACGCTGGCGCGCACCCCGCCGTCCACGTACCGCGCGTCCGACCCCACCAGCGGGGCACCGTCGCGCCGGAACGGCTGCCGCTGCCGCAGCAGCGTCCACACCGACAGTTCGCGCACCCCCGGGGCCGCCAGCTGCAGCTCCCCCTCGGCGGACAGCAGTGGCCCCGGGCGCACGGCGGCGCGCTGCACGGTGGCGCCGCTCCCCTGCTGCACGATGTCGTCCAGGAAGAGGTCCCCCGCGAGGTTGACCACCGCCTTGTGTCGCCCCAGGCGCCGTTCGCCCGCCAGCGTGACGCGCACCGCGCCCCCGGGGGTGTAGTGCGCAGGGGTGGTGCCCAGCAGCCGCGCGGCCACCGGCTGGTAGCGGCCGCGCAGTTCGTACGACGCGCCCACGGCCACGCCGCCGGCCTCGCTGGCCCGCGCGGCCACCATGCCCAGCGTGCCGCCGACGCCGGCGGTCACAGGCGCGCTGGCGAGCCCTAGCGCGGGCGCCGAGGCCACGCGCAGCACGTGCAGCGCATCGGTGGTGAGTCGCTGCATCCCCGAGGGGGCGTTGAGCCCCAGCGTCAGCACCAGCCCGTCGTCGCGCAGCCGCCCCACCACCCGCACGCGCGCGTCGCCCGGCCCCGCCAGCGCCACGGTGCGCCGGCGCCCCTCCTCGGCCAGCGTCACCTGCGTGGCCGTGTAGAAGGTGCCCACGTCCAGCGTCCAATTGGGGCCCATGGGGACCACGCCCCCCAGTGGCAGCTGCACCTGCACGATCTCGCGCACCAGCACCGAGTCGCCCACCCCCGCCTGGTCCAGCCGCAGCAGCCCCTTGAAGCGCATCTGCTCCACGGTGGTGCCGCCGGTGAGGGTGCGCGCGCCCACCAGGCGGTCCTGCGCGGCGGCGGGCGTGGCGACGGCCGCGCTGGCCACGAGGGCCCCCGCGAGCGCCCGCGCCGCCACGCCGATGCGGGGCGCGCTCATGGCCGCACGATCGTGATGAGGATGGTGCCGCGCACCTCGGGGAACCCGGGGTCCACCGGCGAGCCGAAGGTGCGCGTGCCGGTGGTGGTGAGCGGGAGCGGCCGGTTGATCTGGTCCACCGCCGCGCCCATGGCGGTGCCGCGCGGGCGCAGCCCGGGGATGAGGTCGGGGTCGAGCGTGGCGGTGCGCGCCAGCGTGCGCATTTCGTTCACCCGCAGGTCGGCCTGCCGGAAGCGCGGGTCGAGGCGCGCGGCCTCGCGGAATTCGCGTCGCGCGGCCTGGAAGTCGCCCTGGTACTCGCGGCGCACGCCGCGCCCGTATGCCAGCAGCGCCTCCAGACTGGCCGTGGGGCGCGCCTCGATGGCGGCGCGCTCCGCGGGGGCCAGCGTGACCCCGAGCGACTCCAGCAGACGGAAGGCGAGTGCCTTCTCGGCGGCCAGGATGTCGGCCAGCGGCGCCTGCGCATCCACGGCCTCCTGCAGCGCGCCGTCGGCCACCGTCTCGATGCGCGCGCCGATCCGCACGGCGCGCCCCTCGCCCCAGGGGCCGATGGAGCCGAGGACCAGCCGCCCGGCCTGGAGCAGGCGCCCGGCCTGCGGCGCGGTCGACGCGTCCACGCGCCCCGAGCGGGCGAGGTCGAGTTCGCGGATCACCTCGCTGAGTCGCGCGCGCTCCACGAGGCGCACCTGCGCGCTGCGCGACAGGTCGGTCATGAGCAGGTCGGCCAGCGCGAACGCCAGGTCGCCGATGGTGGGGTCGGCGGAGGTGGCCACGAACGGCGGCACCCCGATGACGCGCCGCGACCACCGCTGCTGCCATCCCTCATGCTGCCGCAGCACCGCCGCCGTGGCCGGGGTGGGCGCGGGGGTGAGCGAGGGCCCGGCGCACCCGAGGGCCGGGAGCACCAGCACGAGGCGCAGGAGGGACGGCGAGCGGTGGCGCATAGGCGCGGGCTACGTCACCGGCTTGCGCGCCGGGGGGACGAGGGCGCGCCCCACGGTACCGCGGTCGCTCCCAAACCAGATGCTGCGCGTCTTCGGGTCGAACACCATGTGCCGGATGGTATTGGGGATGGCGGGGCCCACGTCGGTGCGGGCGAAGAAGGCCTTGGTGGCGGGATCGAAGCCCACGAGGCGGTTGGGTTGCGTCCCTGTTTCGACGAACCAGAGGCGGTCGGCGTCATCCACCGTCATGGCGTAGGGGAGCGCCCCGGGGCCGCCCGGCATGGCCCACTCGTCCACGGCGCCGCTGGCCGGGTCGAGGCGGCCGAGGAAGCCGCGGGTGTAGTCCACGTACCACACCGCCCCGTCGCTGGTGAGCGCGATGCGGCGCCCCCGCGCGCGCTCGTTGGGCAAGCGGTACTCGCGCACGCGCCCCGACGCCGGGTCCACGGTGCCCACGGCGTTGGTGCCGAACAGGTTGAACCAGGGGCGCCCCGCGCGGTCGATGACGATGCCGTAGGGGCGCGAGCGCGGCGTGGGCATGCGGTGCAGCGTGACGGCGCCGGTGGCGCGGTCGAGGTACCCCACCATGTTGCTGTTCTGCACCGTGAACCAGAGGTGCCCGTCCCGCGTGAAGGCGATGGTGTGCGGGTCCTTCGCCGCGCTGTCGGGCATGGGATAGCGGGTGATCGCCCCCGTGCGGCCGTTGATGCGCCCGATCATGCCGTTGCGGTTGCCGGCGTACCAGGCGTCGCCGAACCGGTCCACGTTCACCGTGTGCGGGTGGGTGCCGGGGTCGATCTCGATGCGGGTGAAGGCGCCGGTGGCCGGGTCGAGCCGCGCCACGTAGTTCCCCTCCTGCCCCACGAACCAGACGCGCCCCTGCGCGTCCACCGAGGGGTCGCGGGGGCGCCCGGCGGCCCCCCAGGGGACCTCCCATTCCTTCAGCTGGACCTCGGGGGCCGCCGGCTGGGCGGCGAGGGGAGCGGGCAGCAGCAGCAGCGCCGCGAGGGCGCTCCGGATGGCACGACGCATGGCAATCCTCCGCATGGGGGACTCGGGGGGCATGGGGGTCAGCGGGGGGCCGGGCGCAGGTGCCGCGCGTACCAGCCGGCCACGCGCTGGTGGAAGTCGGCGAACTCCGCCTCGGTGGTCATGGGGATGCCGTGGCCGCCGTTGGCGTAGTTCACCCACTGCACCGGCTTCCCCAGGCGGCGCAGCGCGTAGTACATCTCGCGCGTGTTCTGCGCCGGCACGTTGTGGTCCTCGCCGCCGGTGAGCAGCAGCAGCGGCGTCTCGATGCGGTCGGCGTACAGCACGGCGCTGTGCGCCCAGTACTTCTGCGGCTGCTGCCAGAGCGTGGCGCCCAGCCGGTCCTGGCTCTTCTCGGCGGCGTGCGTGTTGCGGTTCCCCAGCCGCGGCGAGTCGGTGTAGAAGGAGATGATGTCCACCTTCCCCGAGATGTTGATGGCGGCCTTGAACCGCTTCGTCTGCGTGACGAGCAGGTTGGTGGCGTAGCCGCCGTAGCTGGTGCCGTGCACCCCCAGCCGCGCCGAGTCGGCGACGCCGCGCGCCACCAGGGCGTTGGCGGCGGCGGTGACCCCCTTGGCCCACGCCTCGCCGGGGAACCCGGTCTCGAACGACACCGACGGCTTCACCACCGCGTAGCCGCGCGACGCGAGGAAGTTGGCCATGGCATCGTAGCTGTCGTCGAAGAAGTCCTCGTAGGGGATGAACACCGTGGGGGCCGGCCCTGCGGGGGCGCCCATGGGGTGGAACAGGACCCCCCACTGCGGGGCGCCGTCGGCGTCGGCGTAGCGGAACAGCTCGGTGCGCGCCACGCGCCCCTCGGTGAGCCACGGGTTGGCCTCCAGCAGGCGGCGCGGCTGCGCCAGCGCGGCGTCGGCCACCCACAGGTCGGCGGGGCGGTTGGGCTCCGCCTGGTTCCACACGAGGGTGCTCCCGTCGCGCGACAGCTGCAGCGCGCTGCGCAGGCGCCCGTCGCGCACCAGCGTGCGCAGCTCCCCGGTCTGCCGGTCCCATCGCGCCACCGCGCGCTCGTAGCGGTTGCGCGCGTTGAGCGCCAGGTACACCCAGCGCCCGTCGTGCGACCACTCCAGCACCGCGGGGCGCGGCGACGCGGCGTCGGCGCTGTCGGGGAGCGCGGCCACGCGGGTGCGCACCCCGGCGGTGTCCACCAGCCACAGCGCCGCGGCGTCCTGCGCCAGCACCGCGTCGCCGGCGTCGGCCACGCGCAGCAGCGTCAGGCGCGTGCGCGCGCGGCGGTCGCGTGCGGCGCGCGAGGTGTCACCGGGCGCGGCGCTGTCGGGGGCGGC
>JAGWYS010000183.1 GCA_018969225.1 Gemmatimonadota bacterium
GTCTCGCGCATCGCCGCCGGACGGCTGCGCGTGGAGCAGCGCCCGCTGGCGCCGGCCGCGCTGCTCCATGAAGCGGCCGAACTGTTTGCCCCCGTGATGGCGGATGCAGGGGTCGCGTTGCGGCGCGACATCCCCGACACCCTCCCCCTGGTGGACGGCGATCCGCAGCGGTTGCAGCAGGTGCTCTCCAACCTGCTGGGGAACGCCGTCCGCTTCACCCCGGAGGGGGGGCGGGTGACGCTCTCGGCCCGCGTGCTCCCGGCCGAGACGGATGGCGGGCCGGCGTGGGTGCGGGTGGCGGTGGCCGACACCGGGCCGGGGATCCCCGCCGCCGACCTCCCGCGCCTGTTCGAGCGCTTCTGGCAGGCCCCGCGCCTGCTGCGCGCGGGGTCGGGGCTGGGGTTGTTCATCGCGCGCGGCATCGTGGAGGCCCACCGCGGCACCATCGGCGTGGACAGCATCGAAGGGGAGGGGAGCACCTTCTGGTTCACGGTGCCGCTGCGCTGACCTGAAACGCCGAGCGCCCCGCCCCCGAGAAGGGGACGGGGCGCCGAGCACCCGTCAACAGGCGCGATGGCGCCCGGGGCTCAGTGCTTCGCGGCCTCCGCCGCCTCGCCCTTCGCCTCGCCGGCCGGGGCGGCGTGTTCGCCATGGTCCTCGGCGCTCGCCTCGTGCGACGCGGCCGCGCCGTGCTCGCCTTCGTGCGGCGCGGCGTCCGCCTGATGGTAGACCTGCTGGAACATCGGGTCGCGCGGGTGGCGGTAGGTGCTGGCGTGGATGGAATAGGCGGTGAACGCCAGCCCCGCGGTCAGCGCGCAGGTGACCAGCGCCGCCCCCCACCCCAGCTTGTTCGGATCGTAGCCGCTGTTGGTGCCGCTCCCCATGTCATGCTCCCGTGCGATGCCCGGCTGGCGCCCGGCGGTCGGTGGTCATCCCGGCGAACCGTGTGGACTGCCGCGCGGCATGTCCCGCGCATCCGGAAAAACCTAGCGGAGCCCGGGTCATTCTTCCACCCGGGGGCCGGCGGCGTCCCGTGGCGCCAGCAACGGGGCCGGCACGATCGCCGTCCGGCCGAAGCGCGTCCGGATGCGGTCCACGGCCGCTGACAGCGCGCGGTCCCGCGGGGTATCCCCCTCCGTGGCGGCGTCGGTCGCCGATGCCACGCGTTCCGCCTCCGGGAACAGTCCCAGCTGCCGCGGGGCTGAGGCCCCGCCGTCGGTTCCCCCGTCGCTCCCACCGTCCAACTGCGAGAGCGCCACCCCCACCAGGCGCAATGGCGGCGCCCCGAGGGGGTGCAGCTGTCGGAACAGCACCCGGGCCACCCGCATCACGGCCCGCTCCGAGGCGACCGGGGTGCGGAGCGTGCGCTGCGCCGACCGGGTGCGGAAGCGATGGTCGCGCACCTTCACCGTGACCGTGCGGGCTTCCCGCCCCCCTTGGCGCAGGTCTGCGCTGGCCTGGACGGCCAGCGCCAGCAGCTCCCGCTCCAACGCCTCCCGGTCGGCCAGGTTGCGGGCAAACGTCGTTTCCCGGCTGACCTGCCGAGACGGCCCCCCGGCCACCACCGGGGTGTCATCCTCGCCCCAGATGCGACGCGCCAGCCAGCCGCCCGCGCGCGCGCCCAGCCGCCGTTCCAGCGTGCCCGGCGCGCTGTGCTGCGCCTCCGCCACCGTCACCAGCCCCATCGCCTGCAGGCGACCGGCCAGCGCCGGCCCCACCCCGGGGATCTCCGACAACCGGAACCCCGCCAGGAACGCCCCCTCCTCGCCGGGCGGGACGCAATGCACGCCATCCCCCGCGGCCGCCCCGCGCGGCTTGGCCCGTTCCACCGCCATCTTGGCCACCAACCGCGAGCTGCCCCCGCCAATGGACACCGACAGCCCCGTCTCCTCCAGCACGGCGGCACGGATCCGTCGGGCCACCTCGGCCAGCGGCGCGTGGGCGTACAGCGCCTCGGTCCCCGCCAGGTCGCCGTACCATTCGTCGATGCTGGCCGCCTGCACCACCGGCAGGAAGCGCGCCAGCACGGCGCGGATGGCGCGGCTGCGCTCCCCGCACGCCTGTCGCGGCACCGGCACGCACAGCGCCTCGGGACACAGCTGGAGGGCGCGGGCAATCGGCATCGCCGACCGCACGCCGTAGGCGCGGCACTCGTAGGAGGCGCTGCACACCACCCCGCGCGATCCCGGGCGCCCCCCCACGATGAGCAGCGGCGCGCGCCCCGCGCCCTCGGGATCCACCTGGCGCGCCACCGCCACGAAGAAGGCGTCGGCATCCACCAGCAGGATGCGGCGCGGCGCGGCGCCGACGCGCAGGCCGCCCGCGTCGCTCACACCGCCCGCGGCCCCGACCACTCTGGCGCCGTCGCGACCACCGGGGCCCGGCCGCGCGCCAGCACGGGCCATCGCGTTTCCACCGCTCGCCCCCGCACGCCCACGATCTCGTCAAACAGGTGCACCACGATGCAGACGTGGTTGGGGACGATCCGCACCTGGTCTCCCAGCCGCGGGCGCCAGTCCGTGCGCGACAGGTCGAGGATGCCATGCTCCTCCGACATCCGGCTCACCACCACCTCCGGATGGTCCAGCAGCGCGCCGTACCCCTCGCCGCCGGCATCCGCCGGCTCGCGCCCCAGCGCCTTGGTGCCCGCGTCCACCACCGCCTGCCCGGGCACCGCGGTGCTCACCACGGTGGCCAGCACCGTCAGCGCGCAATCGTCCCAGTCGCACGCCCCCAGCAGCGCGGTGGTGCGGTCGTTGTACACGTACGTTCCCGGGCGCACCTCGGTCACGCCGGGGAGCTCGTGCATCCGCCACGCCGCGGGGGTGGAGCCTCCGCTCACCACGGGCGCCGGGAAGCCCGCGCGCTCCAGCGCATCGCGCAGCGCGGCCACGCGCTCCGCCAGCCCGGCCAGCGCGGGGCCCTGCGCGTCCACCACCTGGCGGATGTGTCCCGGGTAGAACAGCACCCCCTCGAACGCCAGCCCCGGCGTGCGCCGCACCTGCTCGGCCAGCGCCACCACGCGCTCCGGCGACGCCGCGCCCACGCGCCGCATCCCCACGTCCGCCTCCGCGTACACGCGCACCGTGCGATCGCCCAGCCGCGCCGCCAGCGCCAGCGCCTCCAGCACCGCCGGGTCGTCCACGGCCACCGCCACCCGCACCGACGCGGGGAGCCGCATCAGCCGCTCCAGGCGAGCCGCCCCCACCGGCGGATACGCCAGCAGCAGGTCGTCGCACACGTCCGCCATGACCTCCGCCTCCCGCATCGTGGCGCAGGTGAGCCCCACCGCCCCCAGGCGCAGCTGCTCCGCCGCGATGCGCGGCGCCTTGTGCGTCTTGACGTGCGGGCGCAGGCGCAGGCCGTGGAGGGTGGCGTACGCCGCCATCCGGTCCAGATTGAAGGCGAGGCGATCCAGGTCCACCACGGGCACCGGGGTCTCCAGCTGCTCCAGCAACGTGTCCATCAGGCCTCTCCCGCCAGCGAAAGCGTGTGCGTGCCCATGCCCCGACCCCCGTGCCCCTGAACCCGCCCCCGCCTCCGGCGCGCTCCGCGGGCCCGGCGATGTCCCCTGCGGGAGCCTACCGCTCCGCGACCTTCTTGGCAAACGCGCATGACTGATCGTGCCGCGCGCCCGACCACGGTGCTGGTGAGCGAGCCCGATGCGGTGCGCCGCCGCACGTGGATGGCGGTGCTGCGCGCCGCTGGGGTGTCAGTGCGGGCCGCTGCCGGGTCGGCGGAACGCGCCAAGGCGCTGGCCGATGGGCGCGTGGCGGTGGAGCTGTCCAGCGTCGCCCTCCCGGCATCGGCGGACGCCCCCACCCCGGTGCGGCTGTGCGTGCCCGCCGACCTGCCGGACGCCGAGGTGGCGGCGCGGGTGCGGGCCGCGCTGGCGGGCGCGCCCGATGCCGGCGCCCCGGGCCCCGACGCCGCTAGCGCTCGCCCTTGAGGCGGCGCAGGGCGCGCCGGTCCCGCTTGTCGGGGCGGCCGTCGTCGTGGCCGAAGTGCAGCGCCATGGCGCGCGCCTGCGCCTGCATCGCCTCACGCCGCACGCGCCCCTCGGGCGTCTCCTCGTACAGCCGCTGCGCGGCCTCCGCCGGGCCGCGTCGCTCGGCGACGTCGCGCACCAGCAGCTCCCAGGTCACGGGCCCCTGCCGCAGGCTCACCCGGTCTCCTTCCCGCACCGACCGCGACCGCTTCGCCCGCTGGCCGTTCACGTCGGCCTTGCCCCCGTCAATCGCGTCGGCGGCCAGGGAGCGCGTCTTGAAGAACCGCGCCGCCCACAGCCACTGGTCCAGCCGGACCGTCGCGTCACCCCCGCCGTCGCGGGGCGCCTGCTCCTCGCGCATCCCCCTCCTCCCGTTGCGAAGGCTGAGCCTCCGCCGCCAGCACCTCGCGCAGCCGAGTCGCCGCGCCCGCAAAGACTGCCCGCTCGTTCCCTTCCGCCCCGGAGGCCGCCGCCCGCTGCTCCAGCAGCGGGATCAAGGCCGCCAGCGCGGCCGGCTCATCCGCCCCGTCGGTCACCGCCTCCACCATCGCCGCCACGGTCTCGCAGGCCACCGCCATCCGGGTCGAGGCGGCGGCGTCGGGCCCCCCAGACGGCCGCCCGTCGCGGGTGCCCGCCAGCAGCTCGGCGCGCCGGTGCAACGCGGCCGCATCGGCGCGGAACCGACCCGCCAGGTACCGGCGCGGCGACGGGCTCACCCTTCCGTCCGCACAATCCCCAACTCCTCCGTGGCCGTCCGCCACGCGGTGCGCCAGCCGTCGGCCACCACCGCAGGCGACGCCTGCAGCAGCGCACACCGTCCGAGCACCTCGTCCCACCACCCCACTTCCATCGCCTCGATCAGGTCGAGCACCTCGCCCAACCCCCGCTGGCGCGCCCCGAGCGCGTCCAGCAGCACGGGGGTGCGCGGGATCATCTCCGCGACCTCCGAGAGCGACACGCCCAGCGCGTAGTCCACCGTGGACAGCAGCCCCGCCATCGTGCAGGCCCGGGGGTGGGGGGGGGACTCCAGCACGGCGCTGATCCGCTGGGCGGCTCGCGCCCGCCGCAGCGCCGCCAGGGCCACCTCGGGGTCGCGCGCCGCCTCCCCCAGCAGCCGCGCCCCCACGATCACCATCAGGTTGAGCAGCGCGTCCCGCCCCAGCGCCGCCACCTCCTGCGACAGCGGCCGTCCCGGACGCCCCAGCTTGCTCGCGTGCAGCGCCTTCACCAGCGCCTCCGCCACCGTCCGGTCGTCGTGGAACAGCGCCTCCAGGCGGTCGTCGGGTGGGCGCCCGTCGGAATACTGTGCCAGCGTCAGCACCACGCGCAGCGCCCGCTCGTCGGTCACGCGATCGCCAATCGTCCTCCCGCCGCGGGGCAGGGCGCGTCCGCACGTCCACACCGCGCCCGCGTCCAGCAGGCGCCGCCGCGTGGCGCGGTCGTCCACGTTGAGGATCCCGCAGGGGACCCCCAGCACCATCCCCTTCGCCATCGTGTCCAACAGCTTGGGCAGGGGCACCGCCGCCGCGTCCAGCAGCTGCACGCTCCCCTCCAGCTTCTCCGGCAGGCGCACCCTCACGGGGTTGCCATCGGCACGCGAGTCGATGCCGAAGCGGAACTCCGACGCGGCCAACCGGTCGATCACGCGGCGGACGGCGTCGTCACTGAACGCGGCCAAGGGCAGCACCCAGGTGGCCTCGGTCGAGGCGAACCGGGTGAGCACGCCGTCCAGCACCATCGCGGCGGACACGGGCACGATGAGCGGCTTCCCGGCCAGGCGGGTCAGCGGCCCGACCTGTTCCACGCGGGCCCGCTCGCCCACATCCGTGGCGGCCGGTCGCCCCGCGGCAGCGGGCGTCCGCGCGATGGCGGTGGATGCCAGGAAGTAGCCTGTGACGCGCTCCTCGGGGTCGCGCACCGGGATCAGCGTGGTCAGCATGCAGGGGGAGGTTGCGCCGGGCGGGCCAGCGCGGCGTTGGTGAATTCGGGTTCCGCAGTCACATCGCGGTCAATGTACGGCGCCAGCCACGCCGGGGGCGAGGGAACGGCCTCCTCGCCCTCGCATTCCACCTCGGCCAGCACGAGCGTCCGGTCGGCGAAGTCGTCCACCTCCCACGCCACCCCGTCGGTCACCACGGTGTGCCGCCGCTTGGCCACGCGGGCCGCCGCGGTCAGCGCCCACAGCGCGTCGAACAACCCGCCCTCCACGGCTTCCTCCACCTCAAGCCGGGCCGCGGCCGGCCCCAGCTTCACCGTGCGGGTCAGCGCCTCGGTGCCGTCGGGGCGGACCGTCCGCCGCAGCCGCTCCCGGAGCGCCGTTCCCGGCAGCCACCCTTGGGTGATGTGCGCGGGCGGCACCGCCGCCGCGTCCGGAGGCAGGGCGTGCAGCAGGTACTTCCGCTCCACCTCCACCGGGACTCCCGCGGGGGTGACGGGTGGGGCCGCCCCCCGCAGCCAGGCCACCGCCCCGTCAAACGCCGCGAGCACCTCGCCCCGCCGCTCCACGAACCCCATCGCGAAGGCGTCGCGGTGCGCCCGCGCCACCGCGTCCAGCGCTGCGGCCACACCGTCGGCTCCCGCCGCGCGGGCACGGCGCGCCAGCAGCGCGGCGTCGCGCACCGCCCCCAGCAGCTCCTGGCCGCGCGTGGCCGCCTCGTGCCACCCCGCCACGGCGCGGTCGGCGGTGGCGGCCGCCGCCAGCAGTGCGCGCTGTCCCTTGAACAGCACGCGGAGCGCGTGTTCCGTGGCCAGGGGCGGCTCGGTCCCCGCCCCGTTGGCCAAGGTGTCCAGGGCCTCGGCGAGCCGTTCGCGCTCCGCCGCGATGGCCATCGAGAGGGCCCGCGCGTATGGCGCCCCGATGGTCGGGCGCCCCACCCGCAGGCGCACCGGCATGGTGTCCAGGCGCTCCTCCCACCCGGCCAATGCCTCCTGCGCGCGGGACAGCGCGCGCGCCGCGCGCCGGCGGGCCCGCGGCACCGCCTCGTCCAGCGCCGCCACCAGCGCCTCGGCCTCCAGCCGCACGGGGGGCGCCAGCCCCTCCACCTCGGCGCGCAGCCAGGCGCGCTGCACGTGCAGGGTGCGCAGCGCCCCCGTGGCGCGTGCCACCCGGCGCAGCGCCCGCCGCACCCGTCCCGGGGTGCTCCCCGTCAGGAGCGGGGCCAGCGCCGCCTGCACGGCGCGCAGCCGGCGCACCGCCACGCGCACGTCGTGCAGCGCGTCCGCCGACCCGCGCGCCTCCCATCGGGTCATCGCCTCCCGCAGCTGGTCCAGCCATCCGCGCACCACCAGCCGCGCGCCCTCGGGCGCGGGGCGCTCCAACACGCGCACCAGCAGCTGCCGCACCGCGTCGGGCGGAAGCGCCGGCGCGGGGGAGTCGGCGGAATCGCGCGTGCCCGTCATGCGCGCAATCTAGCCGATCCGGCTCCCGGCACAGGGTGCCGTCAGGGCGCCGTCCCCAGCAACGACGGATTGCCGGTGGCCACCACCAGCGCGCCGCGCGCACCGACGACCTTGGCCTCCAGCGCCGCCAGCTTGACGGACTCGTCCAGCACCAACCGCTCGCGCAGGTTCACCACCAGCAGCGTGCTCTCCCCGTTCTCGAAGCGGCGCTGCTCGGCGTCCCGCAGCAGCCGGGCGAGCCGCACCGTTTCCCGCTGGCGCACCAGCAGCTGTTCCAGCGCCGCCAGGTCGAACACCGCGCCCCGGACGTCCAGCTCCACGTCCCGACGCAGCCGGTCACGCTCCAGCCGCTGGATCCCCAGCCGATCCCCCGCCGCACCCCATCGGCCGCTCTCCCGGGCAAACACCAGCGGCGTGCGCACCGTCAGCGCGCCCTTGTAGTTGTCGGCCAGCCGCTCACCCCCCAGCGGCGGCACCCCCTCCCCCCGGTCGGCCACCCCGGCCACCTTCGCCTCGGCAAAGGGGAGCAGCTGCTGCGTGGTGAGCAGCCGCTGCGC
>JAGWYS010000184.1 GCA_018969225.1 Gemmatimonadota bacterium
GGTGGAGGTGCGCGTCACGTGGTTGACTCCCGTGGAATGCGTGGCACGTGGACCCGGTCAGCCGGCGCGGCGAAGGAGCGGCGCGGCCTGGTCCTGCTGCAGCAGTATGACCACCTGCTCGGCGATGGCCAGCGACGCGGTGAGCCCCGGCGACTCGATGCCGAACAGGTTCACCAGCCTCGGGTGCCCCGTGTCGCGCGGGCCGTCGATGCGGAAGTCGGCGGCGGGGTCATCGGGGCCGCTGATCTTGGCCCGGATCCCGGTGTACGCCGGCACCAGCCGCTCGGGGTCGAGGTCGGGGTAGTAGCGGCGGATGGCCTCGACGAAGGCGGGCTTGCGGCTGTCGTCGAAGGTGTAGTCGGGGGCGTCAATCCACCGCACGTCGGGGCCGAAACGCGTGCCCCCCCCCATGTCGAGGGTGACGTGCACGCCGAGCCCCCCCTTCACCGCGGTGGGGTACACCAGCCGGTTGAAGGGCGACGGACCGGTGAGGGCGTAGTAGTGCCCGATGGCGTACCTGGGGGTGGGGATGGTGTCGGGGTCCACCCCGGCGAGGCGCCGCGCGACGTCGGGGGCGTGAATGCCGGCCGCGTTCACGACGGTGCGGACCACCGCCTCGGTGCGCGCGCCGTCGCCGTCGATGGCCAGGAACACGCCCTGGTCCTCCAAGGCGCCCTCCACGACGGTGGCGCCGAACACCAGGTGGCCGCCGGCCGCCGTGAAGTCGTCGGCCAGCGCCTGCATGAACTGGTGGCTGTCCACAATGCCGCTGCTGGGGGAGTGGAGCGCCACGGTGCCGCGCACGGCGGGCTCAAGGCGCCGCACCTCGTCGGGCGAGCGCCAGGTGAGGTCGTGCACGCCGTTGGCCACCGCCGACCGCTCGTACTGGGCCAGGAGCGCTTCCTCACAAGCCTCGGTGGCCACGATCAACTTTCCCAGCTGCCGGTTCGGCACGCCGCGGGCGCGGCAGTACTGGTACAAGAGCTGCTTGCCGCGCACGCACAAGAGCGCCTTGAGCGACCCCGGGGGATAGTAGATCCCGGCGTGGATCACCTCGGAGTTGCGCGAGCTGGCCCCCATGCCAAAACGCGGCTGCGATTCCAGCAGCACCACCTCGCGCCCCGCGAGCTGGAGGGCCCGGGCCACGGCCAGCCCCACCACCCCGGCGCCAATGACGACGGTGTCCAGCGCCACCCGCTCCGCCACGTGCGCAACCGCCACGCGCTGCCCCTACCCGATGCGATGCACCGTGAAGCCGTGCGACTGCGCCAGCGCGCGCGGATACACGTTGCGCAGGTCCACCATCACCCGTTCGGCCATGGCGCCCCCCAGCCGCTCCAGGTCGATGCCGCGGTACTCGTTCCACTCGGTGAGCACCACCAGCGCGTGCGCCCCCTGCGCCGCCTCGTAGGCGTCGGCGCACCAGGTCACCCCCGGCAGCAGCTTGCCGGCTTCGTGCATCGCCGCCGGATCGGTGGCCCGCACCGTCGCCCCGGCGTCCTGCAGCGCGGGGAGGATGGACAGGCTCGGCGCCTCGCGCATGTCGTCGGTGTTGGGCTTGAACGCCACCCCCAGCACTGCCACCGTCTTCCCGCGCACGCTCCCCCCGCACGCCGCCATCACCCGCGACGCCATCCGTCCCTTGCGCGTGTCGTTCACCGAGGCGGCGGCCTCCACGATGCGCAGCGGCGACCCCGCCTCCTGCGCGGTACGCATCAGCGCCACGGTGTCCTTGGGGAAGCACGATCCGCCGTAGCCGGGGCCCGCATGCAGGAAGGTGCGCCCGATCCGGCGGTCCATCCCCATTCCCCGCGCCACCTCCTGCACATCCGCCCCCACCCGCTCGCACAGGTCGGCGATCTCGTTGATGAAGGAGATCTTGGTGGCCAGGAAGGCGTTGGCCGCGTACTTGGTGAGCTCGGCGGTCTCCAGCGACGTCACCACCATGGGGACCTCGCGCAGCGCCAAGGGGCGGTACAGCGCCGCCAGCCGCTCGCGCGCCCGCTCGGTCTCGGCCCCCACCACCACGCGGTCGGGGCGCATGAAGTCCTCGATGGCCGACCCCTCGCGCAGGAACTCGGGGTTGGACGCCATGTCGAAGTCGGCCGCCGGATTGGCCTCGCGGATGAGCGCCCCAACCCGCCGCCCGGTCCCCACGGGGACGGTGCTCTTGGTCACCACCACGGTGTACCCCTGCAGCGCCTTCGCCACCTGCACCGCCGCCGCGTCCACGTACCGCAGGTCGGCGTGCCCGTCGCCGCGCCGCGAGGGGGTGCCCACGGCAATGAACACCACGTCGGCCTCGCGCACGGCGGCCGCCAGGTCGGTGGTGAAGCGCAGCCGCCCGGCCTGCACCCCGCGCGCCACGAGCGCGTCCAGCCCGGGCTCGAAAATGGGGATCTCCCCCCGCGTGAGCCGCGCCACCTTCTCGGCGTCCACGTCCACGCAGGTGACCTCGGGGCCGAACTCGGCAAAGCAGGCGCCGGAAACAAGGCCGACGTAGCCGGTGCCGATCATCGCAATGCGCATGGCGATCCAGGATTGAAAGGGTGGAACAGCGCTGGCACGGGCAGGACGATCGGGGGGGCAATTGGTCCCCCCGGGCCATCAGGAGCGCTCAGGGGAGCTCGGGGACCTTGGCCACCTTGGCCGCGCCGATGGTGCACGCCACCCCGCGGCCAATCAGCTCCACCCAGATCACCAGCACCCGCCGGCTCTGCATCTCCTTCACGATCCCGGTCATCCCGGCCATGGGCCCCTCCAGCACGACGACCTTCTCCCCCGGCTCGAAGGCGGGGAGCTCGGTCACCGGCTCCGGGTCGCTCCCGGGGGCCGCAATGACCCGCTTGATCCCCTCGACGTAGGCATCGGTGAGGATGGCCGCCGCCGGCCCGTCCTTGATGAGGGTGAGCACTCCGGGCACACGAATGAGGTCGTGCCACCGACCGGGACCGGTGCGACAGAAAATGTACCCCGGAAACAACGGCAAGGTGACGGCCTTGTACCGGTCACTCCACTTGCGGCGCGTGGTGTAGGTGGGCACCCACGATTCGTACCCCATCCGGTCCAACCGCGGCGCCACGGCCTTCTCGGCGCGGGCCTCGGTCCACACCACGTACCAGCCGGCGTTGAAACGATCAGGGGTGGGGTAGGATTCCATGGGGGAGAATGACTACATGACGCGCGGGGAATTGGGAACCGTGTAGTTCGTCCCGGTCTGGATGCGCTTGGTGGCGGTTTTTTTGGCGATCGAACGCTACGGGCGCAACTGCCAGGCCGCCGCGTACCCCAGCGCAAACCGGTCCGCATCCTCCGCCCGCATCCCGCAAATCCCCACCCGCAACCCCTCGGGCATGGGCACCACGAACAGGTCCGACGCCCGCAGCGCCGCCGCCGCCGCTTCCGGATCGGGGGCCGGCAGCGTCACGAAGAAGCCCCCGTCCCAGCGGAGCGGGGGCATCCCCCGCGCCCCCGACGCGTCACCCAATGCGTTACCCAACGCACCGGCCAAGGCCTCCGCGCGCTGCACCAGCACCCCGCGCCAGTGCGCATGCTCCGCCGCCAGCGCGGCGGACGCCTCGGGATCCCCCGCCAGCCGCATCAACACATGCATCGGAGCCCGCGGGCAGTTGCTCCAGGTGCCCCGACAGGAGAATACCAGCGCTGCCTGAAGCGCTTCATCGGAGCACCACGGGAACACCAATCCGCCAGCGCGTGTACCATACAACGTGAACGCCTTGCTCAAGCTCAGGGCCGCCCCCACCAGCACCCGCCCTTCGGCCCCAAAGGCGGCATAGTCGGCCAGCGCCGCCTCCACCTGCCCCGGATCGCGCGCGTAGTCCAAGTAGGCCAGGTCCAGCAGCAGCGTCACCGGCCCCTCCGCCGACAGGTCGCGGAGGATGGACAGCACCCCCGCCCGCTCGGCCGCCGACAGCGACGTGCCCGTGGGGTTGTGACAGGGGTCGTTGAGCCACACCAGGAGCCGCCCCTGCGCCTCCAGCAGGTCGCGGGCGGCCGCCTCCCACCGCCCCAGATCCAGCGACTCCCCCCCGGTTGGCCACGGGACGGTGACCAGCCGCATCCCATTCTCCTGCGCCAGCGTGTTGTACGGCCCCCAGTACGGCGCAGCGGCCAGCACCGCCTGGCCGGGCTCCAGCAGGTTGCGCAGGCTGAGCGCCAACGCCCCCGATCCCCCAGTGGTGGCCACCCCCACCCCCGCCGACGACAGCGACGGCCAATGCCGGCGCGCCAGCGCGGTGAGGTAGGCGGGGTCGCCCCCCAGCGGGGCATACGGGGCCACCTCGCGCGGGGTCAGCTGCCCCCATACCCGCATGACGGTGTCGAGCACCACCAGCTGCCCCCGGTCGTCCAGCAGCGCGCCCACGGTGGCGTTGATGACCGGGGCGCCCGCCGCCGCCCGCCGCTGCGCCGCGGCATTGAGGGCGAAGATGCGGTCGTCGGCAGGGAAATGGGCGCGCGAGGGGAGCAGCTGCGGGATCATGACGGGTTGGGATGAGGTCCCCCCAACCTATCGGCCCCCGGGACCGGACGGAAATGCCACCCCCGCCTCCCCCAGTCACGCCCCCTCCCCCATCTGCGGCGGCCCACGCCGGTCCCCCTCTCCCGCCCCCCCCCGCGGTCGGTGCTCGAGGGCCCGCCGCAGCGCGTACAGCATGGCGCGGATGTCGGCCACCTCGAGGAACAGGTCGTCGGGATCGCCCCGAACCGCCCCCAGGTGCGCCGCCAGCAGCAGGTGGTTCTCCAGCTCGCCCGCGCTGGCAATGGCCGCCGCCAGGTGGCGTGCTGGCACGAGGTCGGCGCCGCGGCCGCCCCCCTCCAGCAGGGAGGCTGGCACGCTGGCGGCAGCTCGCAGCAGCTGCGCGCGCAGCCCGGGGGCGTACTTCGCGCAGGTGCGGGCGTCCAGGCGGTGGTGCAGGGTGAGCGAGAGGGCCTGGGCCTTGTTCCAGACCTGGAGGGCGCGGATGTCGGTCATGCCACACCATGGCGCCGTGGGGGCGGCGGTGCGTCATCCGCATTCGACGGGACGGATCATGGGAACGCACCCCGGAACGCACCTCGATTCGGTGAACGTGATGTCCGCGGGGGGGGTGCCCCCCTCGGTGACCCCGGGGCGGGGGTGCGCGTTGTATGAGGCGTGCATGGGGTGCCGACGGTGGCGACGGGCGTTTTCACGGGGGATGCGCGGTGATGCAGCACGACGGGGCGCTGGTCAGCGTCATTGCGGTGGCGTACAACAGCGCTGACACCGTGCTCGAGACGCTCGAGTCCATCCGGCAGCAGACGCACGGCCCGATCGAGCTGATCGTGTGCGACGATGCGTCGCGCGACGCCACCTGCGCGGTGGTGGAGCCGTGGCTGCGCGCGCATGGCCACCGCTTTGCGGGTGCGCGCCTCCTCCGCCAGCCGGCCAACGCGGGGGTGGTGCGCAACCTGGCCGAGGGAATCGCGGCGGCGTCGGGGGGGTGGATCAAGGCCATCGCTTGCGACGACGTGCTGCTGCCCGACTGCGTGGAGGTGCTGGTGCGGCACGGGATCGCGTCGGGCGCCGACTGGCTGCTGGCGCAGTGCGTGTGGTTCACCGGCGCCGAGCCGCCGGAGGCGCCGCTGGAGCGGGTGACGGTCGACGAGGTGGTGACGCTGCTGCGCGAGGCGCCCATGGACGACCTCACCATGCGCGTGCGACGGAACAACATGTTCGCCGCCCCGGGGGCGATGTTCTCGCGGCGCTTCCTCGACCGCGTGGGCGGTCTGGACATGCGCATCCGCAACATGGAGGACTGGCCGCTGTGGGTGCGCGCCCTGGAGGCCGGGATGCGTCCGCACTTCGTGGACGAAGTGCTGGTGCGCTACCGGAAGAGCCCCGGGCAGCTGACGGCCGTGGGGCGCGACCGGCTCTTCTCTCCGGCGCTGTACCAGGACATGCGCCTCTTCCAGCGCCACTACCTGGCGCCGCACCTGAGCGTCTGGGAACGCCTCGACCGGCGCGTCCTCGACCTGCGCGAGTGGCTGGTGCTGCGCTACCTCGGCAACCGCAAGTCGGCGATGAAGCGCACGCTGCCGTTGGCGCTCCTCAGCCCGGCGGTGTGGCGGAAGCTGTTCAGGGGGGAGGCGATCGCGTGAGGGGGACGGGGTGGGAAGGAATGAGGCAGCTCCATCACCACGGGCTGCCCACCGTCACCACCCCCCGCCACCGCGCCGCCCCCTCAAGTGGCGTGGTGCCCCCCACGAACACCGTCCCCGAGAAGAAGCGCAGCCCCGCCGTCACGCTCCCGCGGATCGACTCCGACGGCACGGACACCGACGGCCATCCGGTGGCGGGCGTTGCGGCGGTGGCGCCCAGTCGGGCCACGGCGGCGCGTGCCGCCGCGTTGTGGGTGTCCGTCCACCCGGCCTGGATGCCGGCCGAGAGCCCGGGGGCGATCCCCGGGAGCACGAGGGTCCGTCGGCGGATGGGGGCGCGGAGCCACGGGCCCAGCCACTGGACCGTGGTGCGGAGGATGGCCCCCTGCGACCCGGCGAACTGCTTGTCGCCGTACGCCGGGAGGTTTTGCCACCGGCCCAGCTCGAAGAGCTGCTGCGTGGGGATCGGGCCGTTCCCCGCGCCCGTCACCATCCCCACGTCGCCGCGGAAGAGGAACAGCAGCGGGCCCGCCGGCTTGCGCCCCGACACGCGCACCTCGGCGCGTCGCCAGTTGATCTGGCCGTCGCCGCGCTCCAGCAGCAGCCGGGCCCCCACGCCCGGGCGCGAGAACTCCGCGGCCACGTCGGGCTTCCACTCGAACAGCAGCGCGCTGCGCACGTAGCGTCCCGGGTCGGCCCAGCGGTTCTCGCGGAAGGGGTCGGGGCCGAAGAGCCCCTTGTCGAGGTGCTTCGGGCGCCAGCGATCCTCCGACACCCCCACCTCGGCGCGCGCCAGCAGCGCGCGGCGTCCCACCGTGCGCAGCGCCGAGAGGTGGGCGCCGGAGCGGTCCACGTAGTCCAGCGGATCCACCGAGCCCAGGAGCGCGCCGAGGCTGCTCATGGAGTCGAGCGGGACGCGGAAGTCGTTGGTGTTGTCCAGCGAGCGGCCGCCGCGCACCTCGAGGATCCAGGGGCCCGTGCTCTTCTGCACCGACAGCCGGCCGCGCACGGTGCGCTCGCTCCACGCATACCCCGCCGTGGCGCGCATCACCACCCCGGGCGCCAGGTCGCGCAGCGCCAGGCGCGTGCTGTAGCCGGTGAAGAGCCCTTCCACGCGGTTGAAGCGCACGAGGTCGGTGGCGCGCCAGTGGTCGAAGGTCAGCTGCGGCGGACCGGTGGGTCGGAGCACCGCCGGGGCGACATCCTGGAAGTCGTCCACCTGCATCCCCTCGGAGAGGGCGCCCAGCCCGAGCCGCCAGCCGGCGTACGCGTCGAGAGTGTCGCGGGAGGCGTAGCGGAGCGGGCGGCGGGCGACGGCGCGCAACGAGTCGGCGCGCGCCAGGGTGGCCGAGTCGAGCGTGCGGTCGTTGACGTCCATGGCCACGAAGCGGGAGGCGATGCGGACCACCGCACGCCCCTCGCCCAGGAAAGGGGAGCGCACCTGCACCTCCACCCGCTGGCGGGCGGGGAGCCAGTAGCGCCCGTCGCGCGCCTCGCGCTCGGCGTTCTCGTACTCCACGAAGGCCACGGCGTCGCCGAAGGCGCGCGCCGCGAGGGGGACCTTGCGGTTGATCACCACGAAGTGCCCGCGCATGCGCACCAGCGCCCCCGCGGCGGCATCCAGCTGCAGCTCGCCCTCGAAGAGGAGCACGCGCTCGGTGATGCCGGGGCGGGGGGTGACGCGGACGCTCACCACGGGGATGGAGCGCCCGGCGGCCTGGATCACCGCCACCGTGTCGCCGCCGGCGTACGCGTAGTAGCGATCGCGGTCGTCGGCCAGCGGGTGCACGGCGGGGAGGG
>JAGWYS010000185.1 GCA_018969225.1 Gemmatimonadota bacterium
CGCCGCGCCAGTATCGCCGTGACCACCGCACTGTCGGTGGGCGCCCCGGGCTCGCTCCCCAGGCGCACGCGGCTCCCCACGGCGAGCCCCGCGTCCTCCGCCAGGCGTTCGTCGATGGCCATCCCGCGCGGGGCCGGGGCCCGCCGCCCGTCGGTGGCCGGCTGCGCCACGGCGAGGCGCGGGAGCAGCGCGGCCGCCCCCAGCGCCAGCGCCCAGCGGGTGCTCATGGCGTCCCGGTCGGGGCGGTCGTCCCGTCGGCGGGACGCGCGGCCGCGCACTCGACGGCGCCCGCCCGCTCCGCGGAGTCCTCCACCCGCAGCTGCGCCGCCAGCGTGGGCCCCACCTGCGTGTCCCGGTCCCCGATGCGCAGCGTCAGCGGCCCGCCAAAGGGGGCGCGCGCCACCAGCATCACCTCCGTCCCCGGATGCAGCCCGATTTCCGCCACGTACCGCAACAGCGCCGGATTCCGGTCGCTCACCATCACCACCCGCGCCGTCGCGCCAGGGGCGAGGTCGGCCAGCGACCCCAGCGTGCGCTCCGCGATGGTCCCCTCCGCCGTGGGGATCGGCGCCCCGTGCGGATCGGTGCGGGGATGTCCCAGCGCCGCCGCCATCCGCTCCACCAGGTCGTCGGAGGCCGCGTGCTCCAGCCGTTCGGCCTCCTCATGCACGCGATCCCACGGCACGCCGAGCACGGCGGTGAGGTAGCTCTCCAGCACCCGGTGCCGGCGGATCGTGCGCAACGCCACCGCGCGCCCGCGCGGCGTGAGCTGCACGCCGCGATACGGCACGTGGTCCAGGTACCCCTGCGAGGCCAGCCGGCGCACCATCCCCGTGACCGAGGCGGGGGCCACCTGCAGCGCCGCCGCCAGGTCGCTGGTGGCCGCCGAGCCCGACCGCAGCTCGCACTCGTACACCGCCTTGAGGTAGTCCTCCACCGGCGCGGACGGCGGCGGGTCGCGCTCCGGGGGCCCGGCGGCCGGGGCGCTCACGGGGCCGTGCGCGCCCGTGTGCGGGCGGGGTCGCGCACCATGAGCACCGGCACCAGCGTGCGATGCCGCACCGCGTCGGCGGTGGCGCCGCGGAACACGTCCTGCAGCCCGCGGTGCCCGTGCACCCCCATCGCGATCAGGTCGCACCCCTCGCGCTCCGCCGCCGCCACGATCTCGGTGGCCGGGTCGCCCCCGGCCAGGATCGACTCGCACGCGAAGCCGTCGTCGCGCAGCCCCGCGCAGCACGCCTCCAGGTACGCGCGGTCCTCCTGGATCTCCTGCGACTCCCGCAGCGCCAGCGCCTTGACGTGGCGCGCCGCGAAGCCGTCGGCCACGTGCAGCAGCACCAGCGAGGCGCGGCACAGCCCGGCCAGCTCGCGCACGTGCGCCAGGATGCAGGCGTCGGTGCCCGAGCGCTCCAGCGGGACGAGGATGCGCCGGTACATCAGCCCAGCCACTCCCGCACGGTCTGCACCAGCAGCCAGGCGTTGAGCCCCGCGATGAGCGCGGCCACGGCGTACGCGGCCAGCCGCGTGGCTGGCGCGTTGACGAATTCCCCCATCTTGGCACGGTCGGAGGTGAAGCGGACCAGCGGGAACACCGCGAAGGACAGCTGCAGCGACAGGATGACCTGGCTGAACACCAGCAACTTCGCCGTCCCCGACGCGCCGTACAAGATCGCCACGGCGGCGGCGGGGACGATGGCGATGGCCCGCGTGAGGAGGCGCCGCAGCCAGGGGCGGATGCGGAGGTCGATGAACCCCTCCATCACGATCTGCCCGGCCAGCGTCCCCGTGAGGGTGGAATTCTGCCCCGAGGCCAGCAGCGCCAGCGCGAACACGGTGCTGGCCCCGCTGACCCCGAGGAGCGGGGTGAGCAGCTGGTAGGCGTCCTGGATCTCCGCCACCTGGGTGTTGCCGGTGCGGTGGAAGGTGGCGGCCGCCACGATGAGGATGGCGGCGTTGATGAACAGCGCCAGCGACAGGGCGATGGTGGAATCGAGGAAGGCGAACCGCACGGCCTCGCGCTTCCCCTCGGCGCTCTCGGCGTACTTGCGCGTCTGCACGATGGACGAGTGCAGGTAGAGGTTGTGCGGCATGACCGTGGCCCCGAGGATGCCGATGGCCAGGTAGAGCATCTCCGGGTTGGTGACGATCTCCGCGCTGGGGACGAAGCCGCGGGCGATCGCGCCGAGGGCGGGGCGGGCGATCGCGAGCTCGAAGAGGAAGCAGCCGCCGACGACGAGGACGAGGGCGATGACGAGCGCCTCGAGGAGGCGGAACCCCTTGTGCTGCAGGTAGAGGACGACGAGGACGTCGAGCGCGGTGAGGGCGATCCCCCAGGGGAGGGGGATGGCGAAGAGGAGGTTGAGGGCGATGGCGGAGCCGATCACCTCGGCGAGGTCGCAGGCGGCGATCGCCACCTCGCAGAGGACCCAGAGGGTGAAGGCGATGCGCGGCGGGTAGTGGTCGCGGCAGGCCTGCGCGAGGTCGCGCCCGGTGACGATCCCGAGCTTGGAGGCGAGCCCCTGGAGGAGCACCGCCATGAGGTTGGACAGGAGGATGACGCTGAGGAGGGTGTAGCCGAAGCGCGACCCGCCGGCGAGGTCGGTGGCCCAGTTGCCGGGGTCCATGTAGCCGACGGCCACGAGGTACCCGGGCCCGGCGAAGGCCAGGAGCTTGCGGAACCAGGTGGCGCCCTGGACCTCGACGGAGCGATGGACTTCGGCGAGTGAGGGGGCGAGCCGCGCACGCCGCCAGCCGTCTTCCTGGTGGGGCGGCTCAGCCGGCGCGGGGGTTTCGGTGTTGCGCAGGGGAATCAAAGCGTCGGCCATATCCCAGAATTAGGCGACCCTAAAAGCCCCCGTCAACCCGACCCCCTCGACCAACACGCCCCGCGCGCCCCCTACTGTCCCACCGCCACCCCGTCGCGCCGAGGGTCCGCCACCCCGATCCGCACGCCATCGCGGCGCACGTACACCGCATGGACGCCCCCGAAGGTGATGTCCGCCACCCGGCTCGACGGCCGGTACCCCCGGGCCACGAGACCCGCGTACACCGCCGACGTGAACCCGGGCTCCACCTCCACCTCCCGCGTCCCCGGGCTCGCATGCAGTCGAGGGGCGGCAATCGCCGCGTACGGGTCCTCCCCGAACGCCAGCAGCCGCAACGCCACCTGGGTGATCGCCGGCTGGATGTACTGCGACCCGGCCGCCCCGATCACCAGCCGCACCTGCCCCCCCTCCAGGATCACCGTCGGCGACATCGTTGAATTCGCGTAGCGGTTCGTCCCCCGCGTCCGCCCGTCGAAATTGGACCCCGCCGAGTTGAGGAAGAACCCGTCGGTGTAGACGCCGGAGCCGAAGAGGACTCCCACGGTGGTCGTGGCGGCCACCGCGTTCCCCGCCGCGTCCACCACCGAGAGGTGCGACGTGAAGCTCGTCCCCTCCGCCGCGTCGTCCCCGGCCGACGCCGCCGCCCCCGAGCCCGCGGCGGCCGAGCGTGCAGCGGCCGGGTAGGGGTCCTGTGCGGCGCACCCGGCGGGGACCGCCGCGCTGTCCAGCGCCCACGGGTCGCCTAGGCGCACCGTGTCCCCTGGCGCCACCTGCAGCGCCGCCACGCGCGACGCCGCGTACGCCGGATGCGACACCCCGCGCGCCGGCACCGCCAGCACCGCCGGGTCCCCGCGCCACCGGCCGTCGGCCGTGGCCACGCGCATCGCGTCGGCCAGCTGCACCGCGGCCGCCGGGCGGTCGGTCAGCGCTCCCGCCGCCGTCAACCCCGACGCCTCAGCCAGCTGCAGCATCTCAAGCACCACCGACCCGCCCAAGGGCGGCGGTGCGCCCAGCACCGTGTGGCCGCGCCACGGCGTGCACAGCGGGCGCATCCATGTCACCGGGTACCGGTTCATGTCCCCCGCCGTGATCAGCCCCCCCTGCTGCCGCACATCCGCCGACAGCCGCTCGGCGATCCCGCCGGTGTAGAACGCCGCCGCCCCGCCGTCGCGGATCGCCTCCAGCGTGGTGGCCAGCGTCGCCTGCACCAGCCGATCCCCCGGGCGCAGCGGCTCGCCCCCCGGCATCAGCAGCGCCGCCGCCTCCGGCTCCGCCTGCAGCTTCGCCCGCGACGACGCAATCGTGCGCGACAGCAGCGGCGACACGATGAACCCCTCGCGCGCCAGCCGGATGGCCGGGGCCATCACCTCGGCCAGCGGGCGCACCCCCCATTTGGCGTGCGCCGCCAGCAGCCCCGCCACCATCCCCGGCGTGGCGGCCGCGCGCCCGGGACCGCGTGCGCGCCCCGTGTCAGGACGCGCCCACCCGGCGTCCTCGCCGGCGCGCGGGTAGAAGCTCAGGTGCTCCGCGCGGCGGGCCGTCGCGTCGTAATAGGTCATCGCCCCGCCCCCGCCCAACCCCGTCTGGGAAATGTCCGTCACCGACAGCGCGAAGGCGGTGGCCACGAAGGCGTCCACCGCGTTCCCACCCGCGGCCAGCAGCTGGGCGCCGGCCGCCGCAGCGTCAGGGTGCGAGGCCGCCACCATCCCGCGGCGCCCCTCGACGCGCTTCCCGGCCATGGGCGCGGGAAGCGAGGGCGCGGCGCGGCCGCAGGCGGCGAGGACCACGGCCAGCAGCAGCGGGGCCAGGGGCTTCAGCGGAGCGCGCAACAGGGGCACGGCCGGTTCTCCGATTGGATGGCTCAGGGAGGGACCCGCGACGGGGCGTCCAGGTCGTCGAACAGCGACAGCAGCTGGCGAAGGATCCGCTCGGTCATCCCCCACACCAGGTGCGGGCCCACGCGATACGCGGGGAACCGGGCGCTGCGCTCCCCCGCCCGCACCACATGCTCCGCACGCGCGGCGGGGTGCCGCAGGCGGTCCACCGGCTCCCAGAAGGTATCCGCCACCTCATGGCTTGGCACCAACGGCGGCGGCGGCGGCACGACCACCACGAAGGGACGCACCACGATGCGGGGCAGGTGCGCGCTTACCGGCGCGAGGTCGTCCAGCGCACCCAGGACGGTCCCCGCCGACAGGTCCAGCCCGAGCTCTTCGCGGGTCTCGCGCACGGCCGTGGCCTCGAGCGTCGGATCGGCCGGCTCGTGTCGCCCCCCGGGGAACGCCATGTGCCCGCTCCACGGATCGTGCGGCACCTCGGCGCGCTTGATGAACAGCAGCGACAACGGGGCGTCCGACGCGCCCGTCCGCAGCACGGCGGCCACCGCCGCCAGCCGCGCCCCCTCGGGGCGCGGCGCCACCGAGGCGCGCCGCTGCCGGAGCCGTTCGGCCAGTGCGGCGAGGCGCGGATCGTCCCCCGCCGAGTGGGTCAGTCGGCGACCGCCCCGCCCGAGGCCACCCAGTCGCGGAACCCCCCGGCCAGCGACGCCACGTTGGCGTACCCCATCTGCTGCAGCGTGAGCGCCGCCAGCGCCGACCGGTTGCCGCTGGCGCACATCAGCACCACGCGGGCGTCGCGCGGCACCCGCGATTCCACTTGGCTCTCCAGCACCCCGCGCCCGATGTACTCGGCCGGCGCCGCGTGCCCCAGGTTCCACTCGTTCTGTTCCCGCACGTCGATGAGCACGAGCGGCTCGCCGCGCGCGAGCGCATCCTGCACCTCACGGGCCGTCACCTCGGGCACCTGCGCCTTGGCGTCGGCAATCAGCTGCTGGGCCGTCTTCATGAAAGTCCCTGCGAAAGGAGGATCAGGGGCGATGGAGCGGGAGCGACCACGCACCCGCGGCGGAACGTACGGGCCGGTCCGGGCGGCAGCAACGGCGCGGCTGTCGCGCCACGCACGCGCCACCGCCCCGGATCCCCACCCGGGTCACCCCGCGGTCAGCGCCCGCGCGCGCGCGAGGTACCCCGCCCGCAGCCGCTCCGTCACCGGACCGGCCACCCCGCTCCCCACCGGATGCCCGTCAATCGACACGATCGGCAGCACGAAGTTGGTCGCGCTCGTCAGGAAGCACTCCGCCGCCCCCCGCGCCTGCTCCACCGTGAACGCCCGCTCCCGCACCGGGATCCCCGCCTCGGCCGCCACCTGCAGCACCACGTCGCGCGTGATCCCCGCCAGCAGCTTCGACGACAGCGGCCGCGTCTGCACCGCCCCGTCGGTCACGATCCACAGGTTGCTCGACCCCCCTTCGGTCACCACGCCGTCCTCGTGCATCATCGCCTCGAAGCAGCCGTGCGCCTTCGCCGCCTCCTTCGCCAGCACCTGCGCCAGCAGCGACACGCTCTTGATGTCGCGCCGCGCCCACCGCAGGTCGGGAGTGACGTGCACCGCCACCCCCGCCGCGTTCGGGTCGTCGCTCACCCGCTTCGGGCGCGCATACGCGAACACCGTGGGCGTCGCCCCCTGCGGGAACACGAAGTCGCGCTCGGCCACCCCGCGCGTCACCTGCAGGTACACCAGCCCCTCGACGATGCCGTTCCGCGACACCAGCGCCTGCATCACCTCCAGCCACTGCGCCGCCCCCACGGTGTCGGCGATCCCCACCTCGCGCAGCGAGCGCGCCAGCCGCACGAGGTGCAGGTCGGCGTCCAGCAGCCGCCCCTGCATCACCGCCGCCACCTCGTACACGCCATCCCCGAACAGCAGCCCCCGGTCGAAGATCGGGACCGCCGCCTCCGCCTCGGGGACATACGCCCCGTTGATCCAGCACGTCCGCATGCGCCTCATCCGGTGAAGGGAAGGGCGGGCTTCACAGCAGCCGCAGCACGCCGGCCACCCCGCCGCCCAGCAGGACCCAGCCGCTCGCCGCCCCGGCGCGCAACAGCAGGATCGCCCCGCCCAAGATACCGAGCGACAGCACGTCCGGCACGACGGCCCGCGCCGAGGCCACCACCACCGCCCCCAGCAACACCACGGACGCCGCGTTCACCCCGTCCAGCATCACCCGCAACACCGGCGACGCGCGCAGCCGCCCCACCACCGGCGCCGTCAGCGCCACCGCCGCAAACGCGGGGAGGAAGATCCCCGCCGTGGCCGCCGCCGCCCCGGCGTGCCCCCCCAACAGGTACCCCACGAACGTGGCCGCCGAAAACACCGGCCCCGGCGTCACCTGCCCGATGAGGATCGCGTCCAGCACCTGCCCCTCGGTGAGCACCCCCAGCCGCGTCACGAAGGTGGTCCGCAGGAACGCCAACAGCACGTAGCCGCTCCCGAACAGCACGCTGCCGATGAGGGCGAACTGCTGGAACAACACCCCCGGGGTGACCGCCGCCACGCCGGCACCAGCCGCCGCCCCACCCCACGGCACCCCCCCCATCGCCCCCATCACCACCCCACGCCCCGCGCCGCCCAGTGGACCGCCTGCCCGCCACCACCCCCACGCCAACGAGACCGCCACCACCCCCAGCAGGACGCGCACTTCATCCACCCCGGCCACCACCGCCACCGCACTCCCCGCCGCCATCACCCGCCCCCACACCGGCTGCCAGACCACGCCCCGCAGCCGCCACACCGCCTGCGTCACCACCGCCACCATCACCGGCTGGATCCCCGACAACACGGCCTGCGCATCCACGCGCACCCCGTACCGCACGTACGCCACCGCGATCCCCCACACGATCAGCACCGCCGGCACGATGAAGCACCCCCCGGCCACCACCAGCCCCCACCACCCGCCACGACGATACCCGAGGTGCAGCGCCAACTCCGTCGAGTTGGGACCGGGAATCAGTTGGCTCGCCCCCACGAGGTCCGCAAACTCGTCGCCCCGCACCCACCCGCGACGCCGCACGACCTCGTCCTCCATCACGGCCACATGCGCCGCCGGACCGCCAAAGGCGGTCACCCCCAACCGCGCAAACAGCCGCGCCACCTCCCCCACCCGCCCCCACGCCTCCCCCTGCATCGCCACCCCCTGAATGCCCCCGCACCACCCCGAATGACGTCCCGCTGACGCCCCCCCCGCACGATCCGCGC
>JAGWYS010000186.1 GCA_018969225.1 Gemmatimonadota bacterium
TGGAGGCCACGGCGCTCGGCCTCGTCCTCCTCATGCTGTCGCTCTACGCCGGCAAGTGGGTGTCCGAGTCGGCGGTGTGGGCGCCGGTGTTCACCCTCAGCGGCACCACGCTGTCGCTCTCCATCATGGTGTACGGCTTCTTCGCGTCGGTGCTCCCGGTGTGGATGCTGCTGGCGCCGCGCGACTACCTCTCGGCGTTCGTCAAGATCGGCGTGGTGGTGGCGCTGGCCGGGGGGATCCTGGTGGTGCTCCCGCCGCTGGAGATGCCCGCCATCACCAAGTTCGTGGACGGCACCGGCCCGGTGTTCGCCGGCAAGCTGTTCCCCTTCGTGTTCGTCACCATCGCCTGCGGGGCCATCTCCGGCTTCCACTCGCTGATCTCCTCGGGGACCACCCCCAAGATCCTCCGTCGCGAGCCCGACGCGCGGTTGGTGGGGTACGGCTCGATGCTCACCGAGTCGCTGGTGGCCACCATGGCGCTGATCGCCGCCTGCGTGCTCACGCCGGGGATCTACTTCGCCATCAACTCCCCCGCGGCGGTCATCGGCACCACCGCCGTCAGCGCCGCCGACGCCATCAACGGCTGGGGGCTGTTCGCCACCATCTCCGCCACCGAGCTGGAGACGCTGGCGAAGCAGGTGGGGGAGGCGTCGCTCCTCTCGCGCACCGGCGGCGCGCCGTCGCTGGCGGTGGGGATGGCGCACCTCTTCTCGCAGGCGCTGGGGGGCACCGCCTCCATGGCGCTGTGGTACCACTTCGCCATCATGTTCGAGGCGCTGTTCATCCTCACCACCCTGGACGCCGGCACGCGGGTGGGGCGCTTCATGCTGCAGGACATCCTGGGCAACGTGTACGCCCCGCTGGGGCGGGTGAGCTGGTACCCGGCCGTGGTGCTCACCTCGGGGCTGTTCGTGGCCATGTGGGGGTACTTCCTCTACCAGGGGGTCACCGACCCGCTGGGGGGGATCAACTCGCTGTGGCCGCTGTTCGGGATCTCCAACCAGCTGCTGGCCACGGTGGCGCTGTGCGTGGGGACCACGGTGATCATGAAGATGGGGAAGGCGCGCTACGCCTTCGTCACGCTCATCCCGCTGGTGTGGCTGGTGATCGTGACCTCCACGGCGGCGCTCACCAAGATCTTCTCGGCCGACCCCAAGCTGGGGTTCCTCTCGCACGCGCGCCTGCTGGCCGAGCAGCTGGCGACGGGGACGCTCCCGGCGTCGATCAAGTCGGCGGAGGCGGCGCAGCGGATGATCTTCAACGACCGGCTGGACGCCGGGGTGGCGGCGTTCTTCCTGGTGTCGGTGGTGGTGATCCTCGTCGCCTCGGCGCGCCAGTGGGCGGGGGTGCTGGGTGGTCGCGTGGTCGGGGCGTCCAGCGAGACGCCGTACCAGCGCACGGCGCTGGTGGACGCGTGAGGGCGGTGACGGGCGCGGCCTCCGGGCGGTGGCTCCGCGAGGCCGTCGCGCTGGTCCGGAGCCTCATCGGCGTGCCGGACTACGAGCGGTACCTGGCGCACATGTCAGCCAAGTACCCGGGGATCCCTCCGATGGACCGGGTGCGGTTCGAGGAGGAGCGGCTGGCCGCGCGGTACCGGAACGGCGGGGGGGTACGCTGCTGCTGACCTGATGGGGCCCCGGGCACGCCCCGGGTCCCCGGCTGTCCGGGTGGGTCCTGCCCCTTCAGCGGTGCCCGGTGACCATCACCA
Source organism: Gemmatimonadota bacterium (assembly GCA_018969225.1). Lineage (GTDB taxonomy): Bacteria > Gemmatimonadota > Gemmatimonadetes > Gemmatimonadales > Gemmatimonadaceae > Gemmatimonas. Next base: position 1,709 of record JAGWYS010000186.1, read on the forward strand.
GCCTGCGTCCTCCCTCCCCGTGACCGTCAGGGCGCCGGCCGCTGCCACGGCCAGCGCCCCTCCCATGGCAAACGCCGCCGGGGCGCCCCGCCACTCCCACAGCGCCCCGAACAGCAGCGACGCGGGGAGGGCGGCCACCCCCATCGTCGCGTGGTACCAGCCGAACGCGGCACCGCGCCGCACCGCGGGCACCAGGTCCGCCACGAGCGCCTTCTCCGCCCCCTCGGTGAGCCCGAACACCACGCCATACGCGGCCATCAAGGCCCACGGCGTCCACCCCGGCCGCGCCACGGCGAACCCGGCATACACCGCCCCGTACACCAGCCACCCCGCCGCAATCAGCGGCCGCCGCCCCATGCGGTCGGAGAGCGCCCCCCCGGGCACGCTGCTGGCGCTCTTCACCAGGTGCAGCAGCGCCCACGCCAGCGGAATGGCACCCACAGGCACGCCCAAGTCCCGAAGCCGCAGCAACAGGTACGCGTCAGTGGCGTTCCCCATGGCGAACAGCAGGCACGCGCCCATGACCCACCAGAACCGTCGGGGGAGCGGGGGGGCATGGGCCGCCGGGCGCGCGGAGCGGGGCGGCTCCGCCGCCTCCGGTGCGGCGGGAGCGGAGGCGACCGCTGGCGCCACGCCCCCCTCGCGCACCCCGACGAGCGCCACCACCACCGCCAGCGCCCCGGGGATCGCGGCCAGCGCGAACACCTGGCGCAGGGGGAGCGACGCCCCCTGCAGCAGCGCCATGGCCACCAGCGCCCCGGTCAGCGCGCCCGCGTGATCGGCGGCGCGATGAAAGCCGAAGGAGCGGCCTCGATCGGCGGCTGGCGTGGCCGCCGCCAGCAGCGCATCACGTGGCGCCCCGCGGAGCCCCTTCCCCACCCGGTCGGTCAGGCGAATGGCGAGCACCTGCCCCGTGCCGTGCGCCACCGCCATCACCGGGCGCACCAGCGCGGCCAGCGCGTATCCCGCCACGATGAGCGGCTTGCGACGCCGCACCCGGTCGGACCACACCCCGCTCCCCACCTTGAGCAGCGCCGACAACGCGTCCGCGCTCCCTTCGATGATCCCGACGGCCATCACCGGAGCCCCCAGCGTCCCCACCAGGAACAGCGGCAGAAGGGGGGCGATCATCTCGCTGGACACGTCGGTGAGGAAGCTCACCGCCGCGAGGGCGAGCACGGTGCGCGGCGGACGCCACGACGCGCGCCGCGCCCCGGCGGGCGGCTCAGCCCCGCTCATCCTGCTCGAAGGCCGGCGCCCCGGGTGCGGTGACCAGGAACTGCGCGCGGCGCCCGCGAAACGCCTTCTGGTAGCGGGCGCGCCACCGCTCGGCAAAGGCCCATGCCGAGGCCGCCGGGACCATCGCCCAGACGCTGCCGCCGAAGCCCGCGCCAAAGGCGCTGGCGGCCACGGCGCCCAGCTCCAGCGCCTGCCGCACCAGCGTCACTGTCTCCGGGACCTGGTTCTCCAGCGCCTCCTCCGCGCCGCGCTGCGACGCGGCCACTGCCGCACCGAACGCCGCCAGCGCCGAGCGGTCGTGCGCCGCCGCCAGCAACGCGTCCCCGGCCTGCGGCACCCATCGCCACGTCTCGTCGAAGAACTGCCGCAGCCGCCCCTCCAGGTGCGCGGCGGGGAACTCCTCGGTGGCCGCCGCCGCCGCCGCGACCCGCAGCGCCTCCGGCACGTCGGCCGGGGTGGCGCTTCCGGCCGCCTCCTCGAAGGCCTCGCGCAGCGTCCGCGCCCGACTGCCGGTGTGCGCGTGCCACCCGTCCACCAGCTGCCGCGCCGTGCGGGACGCCCGGTTGTACCGCTCCTTGGCCGCCCCCGTCTTGGCCGCCACCACGCCGCTGACTCCCACCACGAAGCAGTGGTCGGCGGGCCACGGCACCGACCGCTCGTGGCGCACCGGCGCCCATCGGAACTGCTCCAGGTGACCGGGACGGCTGCACAGTACCGCCGTCTGGTCCTGTTCCCCGCCCAGCGTCCCCACCCCCCGGTCACCGCGGAGCAGGCCGAAGTCCCCGCCGTTCTCCAGCGCGCCCACGTAGCCGGCCAGGGCCGACCGGTCGGGGATGGCGGCCTTCCACCACGGATGCTCGTGCAGGTGCGACACGCCGGCCAGCGCCAGCGTGAGCCCCACCGTGAGCGCGCTGGAGCTGGACACCCCCGCCGCCGAGGGGAGGTCGCTGGCCAGCGACAGGTCGCACCCCTCCACCCGCCAGCCGAAGTTGCGCTGGAGGCGGCGCACCACCGTCTGCGGATACACGGCCCACGGGACGGAGCGCCGCGCGCGCGCGTCCAGCGGCAGCTCCAGCGCCTGCCGGCGGCGTTCGTCGCGCAGCACCACCCGGCGGTCGTCCCGGTGGCGCGCCACCACCACGATCCCCCGCTCCAGCGTGCACAGCAGCGACCGGCCACCGGCGTAGTCCACGTGCTTGCCCAGCACCTCGATGCGCCCCGGCACGCACCAGGCGCGCCGGCCGTCGCGTGGGACGCCCGCGCCGTCGAGCGTGCGATGCGCCTCGGCCAGCAGCGCCTCCCATCGCGCCCGGGCCTCGGGGGTGTGCGCCCCCTCCCGCAGCGGGAGGCGCAGCAGCGTGGGGACGATCACGGGTCGGGGACCAAGGCGGCCAGCTGCGCCGCCACGGCGGGGATGTCCCCCTGCTGCGACAGGTCCAGCACCGGCAGCGCGCACGGGAACGCCCGCACCGTCCCCCCCTCGCGCAGCAGGAGCGCGACCGCCTCCGGCAGCTCGTACTCGCCACGCACCGACCGCGGCACACGGCGGCAGGCGTCCACCACCGGCGGCGTGACCGTCCAGCAGTTCATCCCCACCCACCGGGCGGCGGGGGAGGCGAGGTCGAGGGCGGCGCCGGGCTTCTCCACGATGGCGCGGAGCCGCCCCGCGTCGTCCACGTCGAGGACCGCAAAGGCGCGCACCCGCTCCGCCGGGATGCCGCCGGCCACCAGCGCGTCGCGGTCGAAGGCCACCGTGGCCGCCTCCGGGGCGTGCGCGAGCGCGCGGAGCGCCTCGACGGGGTAGCGGTTGTCGGCATTGTGCACCAGGAAGGGGCGCGCGCCGATGACGGCCGCCGCGCAGGCCACCGCGTTGGCGGTGCCCACCGCCTCGGGTTGGACGGCATAGCGCAGGCGCACGCGCCGGGGCGGGGCCACCTCGGCGTAATGGCGGCGCACCGCCGCGTGCTCCGGGGGCACCACCAGCACCACGTCGTCCACGCCGGCATCGGCCAGCGCGGAGAGCAGGTAATCCAGGAAGGGGCGCCCCGCGGGGCCCGCGGGGATCATCCCCTTGTTGCCGGTGGCGGCCACGGCGGCCTGCGCCGGCGTGAGCGCCGGCGCCCCGCTGTCGGCGCGCCGCATGCGCGTGCCCAGCCCGCGCGCGAGGATCGCCGCCGTGCGGATCGGCGGGGGGGCGCTCACCCCGTGGCCGGCCCCTGCGGCGCGGTGGCCCCCTGCCACGCCCCGCGGGTGAAGTCGGGGAACTTCACCGGAGCGCTCCCCTTCCGGACCGACTTGGCGCACAGGGCGTACGGCACGCTCCACGCGGCGGCGTCGTACACGTCGAAGTCGGGGGGGGTCCCCTCGCGCATGCACTGCACCAGCCGGTACGCCATGAGGAAGTCCATCCCGCCGTGCCCCGCCGAGCGCGCCCGCTCCCCCAGCGCCTGCCAGAGCGGGTGCTGGTACTGCGCGCGATACTCGGACAGCGGGGTCCACCGCTCGCCCCCCTTGGCGCCGTCGATGTACAGCCGCGCCGGGTAGTCGTGGAAGACCGCCTTCGACCCCTGCAGGTTGTTGAGGCGCGAGTAGGGGCGCGGGTTGGCCACGTCGTGCTGCAGCAGGATGGTGCGCCCGCGCGCGGTCTTGATGAGCGTGCTGCTCATGTCGCCGGTGACATAGCGTTCCTGCCACGTGGGGCTGTCCTTCGGCTCCGTCCGCTCGCGCCACTCGGTGAGCCCCGCCTCGGGGGAGGACATGCTCACCAGGTAGTCGAAGCGGTCGCCCCGGTGGATCCCCAGGTACTGCGCCACCGGCCCCAGCCCGTGGGTGGGGTACAGGTTGGTGTCCAGCTGCGTGTGCGGCTGCCGCCGCCACAGCCCCTCGTCGCGGTTCTCGAAGAGGATGGCGCGCAGGTCGTGCAGGTACGCCGCCTCCGCGTGCAGCAGCGTCCCGAACACCCCCTCCCGCACCATGCGGAGCACCGTCAGCTCGCTCTCGCCGTAGCAGCAGTTCTCCATCAGCAGGCAGTGCCGCCGCGCCCGCTCCGAGGCGTCCACCAGCGCCCAGCAGTCGTCCTCGGTGAGCGCGATGGGGACCTCGCTCCCGCAATGCTTCCCCGCGCGGAGCGCCTCGAGCATCACGGGGGTGTGCCACGACCACGGCGTGGCGGTGTACACGAAGTCCACGTCCTCCTGCCCCACCAGCCGCTCGAAGGCACGCTCCCCGTCGGTGTACAGGCGTGGCGCCGGCTGTCCGGCCTTCACCACCATGGCGGCGGCGCGCTCGGCCTTTTCGGGGACGATGTCGCAGAGGGCGGTGACGCGCACCCCCTCCACCGCGAGCCACTCGTTGAGCATGGAGCGGCCGCGGAGCCCGGTCCCCACGATGGCGAGGCGCACCTCGGCGTGCTTCTCGAAGGGGACGCCCAGCATGCGCCCCGCCCCGACCGGGGCCGGGGGCGCCAGGTCGGCGCGCCACTCGGCGGTGCTGGCCAGCAGGCGCGCCGGCGCCCCCAGCGAGGCCCCCGCCGCCAGCGCGGCGGCCCCCGCCAGCAACCCGCGGCGCGACAGCGCCGACTCGCGCACCCCGTCACGCCCCTCGTCGCTCACCCGTCCCCCCGGAACTCGGCGTGGTCCCCCAGCGACATCGCGCCGCGCGCCCCCTGCACCGTCACGTGGTCCCCGAGGAAGCTGTCGTGCAGCTGCGCCCGCTCCAGGCGCGCGTGCGCCCCGACGATGCTGTGCGCCAGCGTGCTGTGGCGCACCACGCTCCCCGCGCCCAGCGTGACGTTGGGGCCCACGGTGCTGTGCTCCACCGTGCAGCCGTCCTCGATGCGCACCGGCTCCACCACCACCGCCCCGGGGCCCAGCGCCGCGGGGCGCTGCGCGCGCCCCCGCTCCAGCATCACCCGGTTGGTCTCCAGCAGCGTCCCCAGCTGCCCGGCGTCGTACCACCCTGCCACGTCGGCCACCTGCAGCTTCGCCCCCCGGTCGATCATGTACTGGAAGGCGTCGGTGAGGTACCACTCCCCCTTGGTGGGGGGTTGCGCCAGCACGTGGTCGATCGCCTCGGAGAGCAGCCGCCAGTTGCGGATGTAGTACAGCCCGATGTTGGCGCGGCGCGAGATCGGCTCGGTGGGCTTCTCCACGATGCGCGTCATGTGCCCCTGCGCGTCGGCCACCACCACGCCGAAGCGCTGGTAGTCCTCCACCTCCTTCACCCAGATGATCCCGTCGGCGTCGGAGCGCGCGATCAGCGACAAGTCGGCGTCGAAGATCGTGTCCACGAAGATGATCAGCACCGGCTGGTCGATGTGCGGGCGCGCCAGCGCCACGGCGCCCGCGGTGCCGTCCTGCACCGGCTGCTCGATGAACACGGCGGGGAACGGGTAGGCGGCGCGCGCGTGCGCCTCCACCTTCTCCTTGAGGTGCCCGGTGATGTAGATGACCTGCTCCACCGTCCCCAAGCGCGCCACGTCGTCCATCACGTAGTCCATCACCGGGCGCCCCGCCACGGGGAGGAGCGGCTTGGGGACCAGGTGGGTGTGGGGGCGCAGCCGCGTTCCCTTGCCGGCCAGCGGGATGATGACCTTCATGGCGTCCTCACGGGGGTGGTCGGGGGCTGGGTGGCGCACACCCGGGGCGGGCGCGCGCCGCGCGCGCCACTGGCGCGCGACAGGATCATGGCGCGCTCGTCCCCTCGCGCCCGTAGCGGTCCTGCAGCCGGACGACGTCGTCCAGCTCAGGGGTGCTGGCCTCCAGGATGTCGCAGTCGGTGACGGCCTCCATGTAGTGCACCGTCCCCGGGGTGATGCGGAACGACTCCCCGGCCACCAGTCGCTGGTCACGCAGCTCGGCGTCGCCCGGCAGCTGCACCCAGTAGCGGAGCTCCCCCGCCAGCAGGTGCACCGTCTCGTCCTTGCGCTCGTGGTACTGCACCGACAGCGCGTGGCCGGCCTTCACGTGCA
>JAGWYS010000187.1 GCA_018969225.1 Gemmatimonadota bacterium
TGCGGGAGGCCCTCGAGGGGCAGGGGGGCACCCCGGCGCCGTCGGCCGCCCAAGACGCACGGCGTGCGGCCGCCACCGCTCCGGACCCCCGCCCGCGCGCCCGGCGGGCGCGCGACGCGCATCCCCCGTCTCCCGTGCCGGCGCTGCTCGACGCGGACGACGCGCTGTTGGTCCATGATGAGGCGCTCCCCCCCACCGACCTGTTGGCGGCGCCGCCGCCGCGGAACCTGGAGGCGGGGCGGCGCGAACTGGACGCCGCGGGGGAACGGCTGCTGGCCACCCTGCGAACGTTCAAGGTGGACGGGGAGCTGGTGGGGCGCACCACCGGGCCCACCGTCACCCAGTTCGAGGTCGAACCTGCGGCCGGCGTGAAGGTGCGCCAGATTGCCGCCCTGGCCGACGACCTGGCCCTTGCGATGCGCGCCCCCAGCATCCGCATCGTGGCGCCCATTCCCGGACGGGGCGCCGTGGGCGTGGAGGTGCCCAACCCGACCCCCGAGATGGTGGTGCTGCGGGAGGTGCTGGAGGCGCCCGAATTCCGTGCCGCCCGCGCCGCCCTCCCCGTGGCACTGGGGAAGGACCTGGAGGGGCGCCCGGTGGTGGCCGACCTGGCGCGCATGCCCCACCTCCTCATCGCCGGCGCCACGGGCTCCGGGAAGTCAGTGTGCGTCAACACCATCATCACCAGCCTGGTGTACCGCCACACCCCGCGCACCCTGCGCTTCCTGATGGTGGACCCCAAGATGGTCGAGCTCAGCGTGTACAACACGCTTCCGCACCTGCGGCACAAGGTCATCACCGACAATCGCGATGCGGCCGCGGTGCTCAAGTGGGCCGTGATGGAGATGCAGGATCGCTACCGCCTGCTGGAGGCCAACGGCTGCCGCAACCTGCAGGAGTTCAACCGGCGGGTGCAGGAGCACGAGGCGGGGAACGGCGCTCCGTTGCAGCGTCCCCGCACCCCCGACGTGGCGTTCGAGGATCGCACGTACGCTGGCGGGATCCTCCCGTACCTGGTCGTCGTCATCGACGAGATGGCCGACCTGATGATGACGGTGCAGGCCGAGGTGGAGACGCCCATCGCCATGCTCGCGCAGAAGGCGCGGGCCATCGGCATCCATCTCATCCTGGCCACGCAGCGCCCCAGCGTGAACGTCATCACGGGGCTCATCAAGGCCAACTTCCCCTGCCGGATCGCCTTCCGCGTGGCGTCGCAGGTGGACAGCCGCACCATCATCGACGGCGCCGGGGCGGAGGCGCTCCTGGGCAACGGCGACCTGTTGTTCATTCCCCCCGGCAAGTCGGAGGCGGCGCGGTTGCAGGGGGCGTTCCTGGCCGGGGAGGAGACGGCACGCCTGCTTGACTGGTACGGCGGCCGGCGCACCGGCGCGCCCGCACCGGCGGAGGCGCCGGCGGAACCCGACATCCTCGAGACGGTCCGCGCCGCGGAAGCCCGGGCGCGCGGCGACGAGGAGGAGGCGGAGGGCGAGGGGGACGGCGCCCGCGATGCCCGCTTCCGCGAGGCGTGCGAGGTGGTGCTGCAGCATCGGCAGGGGTCCACCTCGCTCCTGCAACGGCGCCTCAAGGTGGGGTACGGACGGGCGGCGCGCCTCATCGACCAGCTCGAGGCGGCGGGGGTCTTGTCGCCGTCCGAGGGGCCTTCGCGCCCGCGCGAGGTGCTGATCGGACCGGAGGACTTGGACCGGGTGTGCGGTTCGTAGGCCGCGCCGGCGGGCGACCGGTGACGCAGTCCGGCCACAATGCGGAAAACCCGGCCCCCGCGTATTGACGTGCCCCGGTGCCCCGGCGACAATTGAGGCGTCCACGGCCGGGGCGGGCATGCCCCGGCGTCCGGTGGAGCCTCCCCGCTGTCGGTCCGTCGGCTTGCGCTGTTCCCTCCGTGCCGCGGACCTCCATTTCCATCCGAGGTGTGCGATGGTTCTTTCTCGCGTCCGCCGTTGGTGCCTGTCCACTCTCGCGCTCCTGGGAGCGGCCGTGCTGTCCGCGGCTCCCGCCGCGGCCCAGGGTGGCGTCATCTCCGGCAAGGTCACTGACGCGGCCTCTGGCCGCCCCATTGAGAACGCGCAGGTCCAGGCGCAGGCGGCCGGCGGGCCCTCCTACGGCGCCATCTCTGGCGCCGACGGCAGCTTCCGCGTGGTGAACCTCCCGGCCGGCTCGTACACCGTCACGGTCCGCGCGCTCGGCTATGCCCAGCGCAGCTTCCCGGGGATCGCCCCGGGCGCCTCGGTCACCGCGGCGCTCACCGAGCGCCCCACGCAGCTCACCGAGACCGTCGTCACCGCCAGCCGCAGCCGCCCGGAGAAGGCGCTGGACGCGCCGGCGCAGATCTCCGTCATCTCCAGCGAGCGGATCGCCGAGCGCCCCGCCCTCACGGTCACCGACCACCTGCGCGGCACCCCCGGCGTGGACATCAACCGCGGCGGCGTGGTGCAGGCCAACATCGTGGCCCGCGGCTTCAACAACGCCTTCAGCGGCTCCATGCTGATGCTGCAGGACTACCGCTTCGCCGGCGTTCCGTCGCTGCGCGTCAACGTGCCCTTCCTCTTCACGGGCACCATGGACGACATCGACCGCATGGAGGTGCTCCTCGGCCCCGCGTCCGCCCTGTACGGCCCCAACAGCGCCGCGGGCGTGCTGCACATGATCACCAAGTCCCCCTTCACCTCGCAGGGGACCACGGTGTCGGTGGACGGCGGCGAGCGGTCCATCATCCGCACCAGCCTGCGCCATGCCACCAAGCTGAACGACAAGGTGGCCTTCAAGCTTTCCGGCGAGTACATGCAGGGGCGGGACTTCGAGTACAACGACCCCGCCGAGCCGCGCACCTTCCCCACCACGGCCAACCTGCCGGCCTCGCGCCGTGGCGCCACGAACCAGCGCGACTTCGACCTGCAGAAGACCACCGGCGAGGCGCGCCTGGACATCCGTCCGTCGGCCAACTCCGAGGCCATCACCACCGTCGGCTACACCAAGGTGGGAAGCGGCATCGAGATGACCGGCGCCAACGGGTCGTCGCAGATCAGGAACTGGACCTACCTGTCGCTGCAGCAGCGCCTCCGCTGGAACCGGCTGTTCGCGCAGGTCTTCTACAACAACAGCGACGCCGGCAACAACGACGCCAGCTCCGACGTGGGCACGTTCCTGCTCCGCTCCGGGCAGCCCATCGTGGACCAGTCCCGCGTGGCCGCCGCCCAGCTGCAGCACGGCTTCGACCTCGGGAAGAAGCAGACCTTCACCTACGGCCTCGATTACATCTGGACCAATCCCCGCACCGGCGGGACGATCAACGGGACCAACGAGGACGTGGACAACATGACCGAGTACGGCGGCTACATCCAGTCGTCGACCAAGCCGGTCAAGCAGCTCGAGCTCCTCGCGGCGGCCCGCCTTGACGGCAACAACGTCATCGAGGGGCGATTCTTCTCCCCGCGCGCGGCGCTCATCATCAAGCCCACCGAGACGCAGAACATCCGGTTCACGTACAACCGGTCGTTCAACACCCCGGCCAACTTCTCCTTCTTCCTCGACCTCATCCAGTCGCCCAACGCCGGCGGGTCGGGGTTTGACGTGAAGGCCCGCGGTAACCCGCCCAAGGAGGGGTGGCAGTTCAATCGCAGCTGCGCCAACGGCAGCGCATTCGGGTCGTATTGCATGCGGTCGGTGTACGCCAACGGCGGCAACTTCACCGGCGCCAGCGCCGCCTCGGCGTTCGGCGGGGCCGTCAACGCTCTCTCCTCCCGCCTGGTCCCCGGCATCGCGCAGGCGCTGTCCGCCAGCTTCCCGGCGGCGGTGGCCCAGCAGCTGGCCGCCGGGGCCGTGCAGTTCCTCGGCACCCGCACCCCCACCAACGCCGACCTGGCCACCCGCGTCTCGTACCTGACGTCCGCCACGGTGCCGCTCGCCACCAGCGACCTGCCGGACATCGACCCCCTGCGGGCGGCGTTCAACAGCACCTACGAGGTGGGGTACAAGGGGATCGTCGGGAACCGCTTCCGCTACGACGCCTCGTACTGGGTGCAGGAGCGCGGTGACGTGGGCGTCTCGGCGGCCCTCAACACCCCGAACGTCTTCTTCGGCAACCCCCAGCAGCTGGGCGGGTACCTCGGGCAGCAGCTGGGCTCGTACTTCGCGCAGGCGCTGGCCGGCGTGGTGCCGGCTGCGCAGATCCCGGCCACCGCCGCCGCACTCGCCAGCGCCGTCGCCGGCGCGCTCACCCCCAGCGTGGCGGCTGTCCCCCTGGGCGTGGTGACCTTCGCCAACGGCGTCACGGCGCCCAATGCGGTGTACGCCACCTACCAGTCGGCCAAGGGGAAGCTGTGGGTGCGCGGGATCGACCTGGCCGCCGACGTGGTGGCCACCGACCGCCTCACCTTCGACCTGAACTACAGCTGGCAGAACGCCAACGTCTTCCCGGCGATCAACGGGGGCAACGGCCTGCCGCTCATGTCCAACACGCCGATCAACCGCGGCTCGATGGGCGCGCGCTACCGCAACGAGTCCAACGGCTTCGGGACCGAGCTGCGGATGCGTTACAACGACGCCTACCCGGTCAACTCGGGCGTGTACGCCAACAGCTTTGCCTTCCCCATCGCGGCCGGGCAGCCCGGCGCCGCCACCAACGCCTCGGGTGGCGCCAACCGCTGCGCCCCGGCGCCCGCGGGGACATTCTGCTACGAGACCATCCCGTCGGCGTTCCTCATGGACGTCCAGCTCACCAAGAAGTTCGACCTGGGTGACCAGAAGCTCACCTGGTCGCTCAACGCCCAGAACATCTTCGACAACCGCGTGCGGACCTTCCCCGGGGCTCCCGAGATCGGCCGCCTGATCATGACGCGCCTGTCGTACGCGTTCTGAGGTCCTTCCACCGGGGCGCCCGGCAGGGCGCCCCGGTGACGGAATCGCGACGGGGTGGTGCCGGTTTCGGCGCCACCCCGTCGCGCATTCGGGGTATTATTCCGCACCATGATCCTCCGCGACCCCCTCGCTCGACCGGTCATCGGCCATCGCGGCAACCGCGTCACCGCCCCCGAGAACACCCTTCCCGCCTTCGCGCAGGCGGTGACGGCCGGGGTGGACGCCGTCGAGTTTGACGTCCGCCTTTCGGCGGACGGGGTCCCCGTGGTGTTCCACGACCCCACGGTGGAGCGCACCACGGACGGCCGAGGTGCCGTCGCCGCCATGCCGTTGGCTGCGCTGCGCGAGCTGGATGCCGGCGCCCGCTTCACCCCGGACAGGGGACGCGCGTTTCCCTGGCGCGGGCGCGGCGTTCGCATCCCCACCCTCGACGAACTGCTGGACACGCTCCCGGGCACGCTGCCGATCATCCTGGAGCTCAAGACCCCGCGCGCGTCCGATGCGGTGGCGGACACCATCCGCCGGCGTGCCCTCGCCAGCCGGATCATCGTGGCCGGCTTTGACCCGGCCAGCACCGCCCCCATGCACGGCGCTCCCTGGATGCTGGGCGCCAGCACGCCGGAGGTGGCGCGGCTGCTGCTGCCGGCGCTGCTGCGCCGGCCGTTGGGGGCGCTCCCCTATCAGGCGCTGTGCATCCCGCCCACGTGGCACGGGCTCCCTGTCCCGGTTGGCGCCCTGGCCCGCGCCGCCCGCGCGTCGGGGCTCCTCCTCCACCTCTGGACCATCAACGATCCGCGTCAGGCCCATCGCTGGTGGCGCGCGGGGGTGCACGGCCTCATCACCGACGATCCGGTGGCCATCCTGCGCGCACGCACCTCGGCGCCCTGACGGCCCGCGCCGCGTCGCCATGGAGCGGCCGCACGGTGGCGAGTCGCCGGGCGGCGCGCGCCCCGTGCGTTGTGAAGGCACCGCCGGGCGAACGGGGATGACAGCGAACCCGCCGCGCGCAGCTATTGTCCGCCCATGTCGGCGGAGCGGCAGGCGCTGGGGCTGCATGGCGAGCGGATCGCGGCGCGCTGGCTGCGGTCACTCGGCTGGCAGTTGGTGACGCACCGGTTCCGCAGCGGGCATCGGGACATCGACCTCGTGGTGCGGCGCGGCGCACAGGTGGCGTTTGTGGAAGTGAAGACGCGGCGTGGCGAGCGGTTCGGGAACCCGGTGGCCGCCGTGGGGTGGCGCAAGCAGCGAGAGCTGTGGCGAAGCGCCGCCATCTGGGTCGCCAGGCACGGGTCACCCGGGCTGTGCTACCGGTTTGATGTCATTGGCGTCCTTGTTTTCGGACAAAAGGTCCGAATCGAGTATGTCGAGGATGCTTTCCGTGTGGATAAGTTCGCGCTGTAGCCCCCGTTGTACACAGCATCGCTTCTTCGTAGTTTGTTCGGGTCTTGGTTCGTCTCCGGGAGCCCGTAGATTCCCGCGAGCCAAGGCAAGGCGGCTTCACCCTCTCTCCACGGCGGTCCTCATGGCGGGTTCGGCAATCACGGACGACAAGCGCAAGGCCTTGGCGCTGGCGGTGGCGCAGATCGAGAAGAGCTGCGGCAAGGGTTCCATCATGCGCCTGGGGATGGATTCCAAGGTGCGGGTGGAGGCCATTTCCACCGGGGCCATCAATCTGGACGCGGCCATCGGCGTGGGTGGCATCCCGCGCGGGCGCATCACCGAGATCTACGGCCCCGAGTCCTCCGGCAAGACCACGCTGTGCCTCCACGTCGTGGCCAACGCCCAGCGGGGGGGTGGGGTCGCTGCCTATATCGACGCGGAGCACGCGCTCGACACCGAGTACGCCAAGAAGCTGGGTGTGGACGTCGAGAACCTCCTCATTTCCCAGCCCGACACCGGCGAACAGGCCCTCGAGATCTGTGAGATCCTGGTCCGCTCGGGGGCGGTGGACGTGGTGGTGGTGGACTCCGTCGCCGCGCTGGTCCCCAAGGCGGAAATCGAGGGGGAGATGGGCGATTCCCACGTGGGCCTGCAGGCGCGCCTCATGAGCCAGGCGCTGCGCAAGCTCACTGGCGCCATCGCCCGCTCCAAGGTCTCGGTGGTGTTCATCAACCAGCTCCGCGAGAAGATCGGGGTCATGTTCGGCAACCCCGAGACCACCACGGGGGGCAAGGCGCTCAAGTTCTACGCCTCTGTCCGCCTTGACATCCGTCGCATCGGCCCGGTGAAGGAGAAGGAGGACGTCATCGGGTCGCACGTGCGGGTCAAGGTCGTCAAGAACAAGGTCGCTCCGCCGTTCAAGCAGGCGGAGTTCGACATCATGTACGCGGAGGGGATCTCCCACACCTCGCTGCTGGTGGACATCGGCGTCGAGGCGGGCATCATCGACAAGGCCGGCGCCTGGTACAGCTACGGCAGCCAGCGCATCGGGCAGGGGCGCGAGAACGCCAAGCTGTTCCTGCGCGACAATCCCAAGCTGATGGCCGAGGTCGAGGAAAAGGTGAAGGCGGTGCTGGGGGTCAAGGGCACCGAGACCGCGGCGGGTGGGGACGAAGCGGACGATTGAGGTTGGCTCGCGGCTGCGAGACATGCGCCCGGATGGAAACGCCGAGGGGGGCTTGCGGTGCGACGTGGTGCCCGGATCACCACGGCTCATCGTGAGTACCCCCTCGGCCATTCCGGAGGGCGGCGTGGCGGTGCGGGAGATCGTGGAGCATCCCCGCCGCCCGGGACGCTACCGGGTTACGCTGGAGGGAGGGGCGCGGTACCTGGTGACCGCGGGCGGAGCGGCCGCAGCGGGGGCCACCCGGGTCGGCGCCCTCCTCGATGCGGAGGGGAGGGCCCGCCTCGAGCGCGAGGCCGCCGTCACCGAGATCGTGGATCGCGCCCTCGCGTCGCTGGCGCGGCAGCGGCGAAGCCGGCGGCAACTGGAGGTGGCAGCGAGGCGCCGCGGGGCGGATCCCGTGCTGGTGGCTGCCGCCATGGAGCGCCTTGAGGCTGCGGGGGCGCTGGACGATCTGGTGTTGGCGGAGGCCGAGTC
>JAGWYS010000188.1 GCA_018969225.1 Gemmatimonadota bacterium
TTAAAGTTGCTGCAGTTAAAAAGCTCGTAGTTGGATCTTGGGAGCGGGCGGGCGGTCCGCCGCGAGGCGAGCCACCGCGCCGCCCCCCTCGTTCTGGTTCGACGACGACACCTTGAACACGATGGGCACCTGCCCGGTGCGCAGCCGTGCCACGTCGGCGGCGGTGAGGCGGTAGGCGGTGTCGGTGACCGGGCGTCCCAGCGTGGCCAGGATGTTGGTGTAGGGGACGGCCCACGGCGTGAGGCAGCGGCGCCACCGCGGCGACCCCAGCGCGGCCACGGCGGTGGCGGTGAGGGTGCGCGTGGCCGCCCCGAACACGCGGGCCAGCGTCCAGGCGGGGGCGTAGCGGGCGGTGGCGCGCACGGCGTTGGCCGAGGCCCACGGCGTGGCGACGAACTGCCTGGTGGTGAAGTCCCAGGTGCCGGGGACCACGTCGGCCGCCCCCATCCCCGCGTCCCCCAGCGCCTGCTTTTCCACCGGGTTGCCGGCGCGCAGCGCCAGCGCGCGCGCCACCGCGTCGGCCTGCGCGGCGCCGCGTGACAGGTCCGTGATGCCGGACAGCGCGGCCGCGTCGGCGACGGTGCGCAGCTGGGCGCGCACGGCGTAGAGCCGCGCGAAGTCCACCGCCAGCGCGACGATCGCCACGAGGACCGTGGACACCACGGCCACCAGCACCAGCGTGCCGCCGCGCCGCGGGCGGGCGGCGGCGCGGGCGGCACGGGGGGCCCGTGGCGTGCGACGCGCGATCACGGCCGCCCCCCCAGCGCGGTGCCGATCTGGAGCAGCGCGGGGCCCAGCAGGACGATGAAGATGGTCGGGAAAATGAACAGGGCGAGCGGCAGCAGCATGCGGGTCCCCGCCGTGGCGGCGCGTTTCTCGGCCGCCAGCCGGCGCCGGCGGCGCAGGTCCTTGGAGGCCACGCGCAGCACCGTGGCAATCGACGTGCCCCAGCGCTCCGCCTGGACCATGTGCGCGGCCAGCGTGCGCAGCTCCTCCACCCCCGTGCGGATGTACAGCCCCTGCAGCGCGGCCTCGCGCGGCATCCCCGCGGCGATGCGCCGGTTCATGACGGCCAGCTCCCCCGCCAGCGCCGGGTGCACCGGCGCCAGCTCGCGCGCCACGCGCTGCAGCGCCGCGTCGATGGACACCCCGGCCTCGACGCACACCACCAGCAGGTCGAGGGTGTCGGGGAGCGCCAGGCGCAGCTGCCGCTGGCGCTCGGCGGTCAGCCGGTCGAGGATGGCGAACGGGGCCAGCAGCGCCACGATCACCGACAGCCCCAACCACAGGGTGCGCTGCAGGGGCGCACCCGTCGGCGCGGCCCACAGGGCCAGCAGCGGCACGCCCGCGGCCAGCCCCACCCGGGCCACCGCCAGCAGCAGCGGGGCCTCCTCGCGTTCAATCCCCGCGCGCACGAGGCGGCTGGCCAGCACCCGGTCGTCACCCAGCTCCGCGGGGACGCGCGCCGCCAGCCAGTCCCCCAGCCGCGCCACCACGCCGCCGCGCGCCCGTGGCACGCCGGCCTTCGCGTCGATGGGCCCCAGGGGCATCCGGGCGCCCGCCGCGATGCGGCGCAGCGCCCGTCGCCGCAGGAGATCGGCCACCGCCGCCCACCCCGCCACCCCCAGCGCCGAGGCCGCGAGCAGCACCAGCCCCAGCAGCACCGGCAGCCCCCCGAGCCCGCTCCATGCGGGCACGCTCCACGCCGGCACGCTACACCTCCACCCGGGCCATCTGGCGCAGCAGCAGCGTCCCCGCCACCAGCGAGACCACGCCGTACCCCACCAACAGCCGCCCCGCGGGCGTGGCCGTCAGGGGGGCCATGTACTCGGGGTTCATGGCGCGCACCCCGACGAACAGGATGGGCGGGAGCAGCGCCAGCACCGCCGCCGACAGGCGCGACTCCGCGGTCAGCACCTCCACCTGCGCCCGGAACTCCAACCGCTCGCGCACCACCTGCGCGATGGTGGCCAGCACCTCGGCCAGGTTGCCCCCGGTCTCGCGCTGGATCTGCATGGCCAGCACGAGCAGCCGCGCATCCAGCGTCCCCAGGCGCGCCTGCAGGCCGTCCAGCGCCTCGCGAGGGTCGGCGCCCAGCTGCTGCTCGGCGGCCACGCGCGCGAAGGCGGCCCCCACGGGCGGGGGCTGCTGCTCCCCCACGAACTGCACGGCCGCCGACAGCGCGTGGCCGGCGCGCAGCGCGTTCACCAGCATGTCCACCGCGTCGGGGAGCTGCCGCTCGATGGCGGCGGCGCGACGCCGGCGCTGCCCGGTGAGCGCGGCCAGCAGCGCGCGCGGCGTCCACCACGCGCCGCCGGGGCCGGGATCGGCGCGCAGGACGGCCTCCACCCGGTCGTGCCCCGCGGCCATGGCGGCCAGTCGCGCCCGGCGCCCCGAGGCTTCCGCGAGTCGGCGGCGGTCGAGCCACGCGTACGCGCCCAGCAGCACCGCCAGGCTTCCCGCCCCGGCCGCCCCGGCCCCCAGCCACGCCGTCCATCCACCGGCCGGCGGCGCCACTCAGCGTCCCTCGAGGAAGAGCGACGGCGACAGCTCGATGCCGGCCAGCGCCACCCGCGAGACGAAGTGCGGGCGCACCCCGGTGGCCTCGAAGTGCCCCGCCACCGTGCCGTCGGCCAGCACCCCCTGCCGGTGGAAGCGGGCGATCTCCTGCAGCTGCACCACGTCCGCCTCCATCCCGGTCACCTCGGACACGCTCACCACCCGCCGCGTGCCGTCGGAGAGCCGGCTCACCTGCACCACCACGTCCAGCGCGGCGGCCACCTGCTCGCGCACGGCCCGCTCGGGGAGCGCGGTGCCGGCGAAGAGCACCATGGTTTCCAGCCGCGCCAGCGCGTCGCGCGGCGAGTTGGCGTGCACGGTGGCCAGCGATCCCTCGTGCCCGGTGTTCATGGCCTGCAGCATGTCCAGCGCCTCCGCCGCGCGCACCTCGCCCACGATGATGCGGTCGGGGCGCATGCGGAGCGCGTTCTTGACGAGGTCGCGCATGACCACCTCGCCGCGCCCCTCGGCGTTGGGGGGGCGCGTCTCCAGGCGCACCACGTGCGGCTGCTGCAGCCGCAGCTCGGCGGCGTCCTCGATGGTGATCACGCGCTCGCTGGCGGGGATGAAGGCGCCGAGCGCGTTGAGGAGCGTGGTCTTCCCCGACCCCGTCCCGCCGGACACCAGGAGGTTGAGGCGCGCGCGGACGCACGCGGCGAGGAGCGTGAGCATCCCCTCGGTGAGGGCGCCCAGCTCCACCAGGCGCGCCGGGGTGAGCGACGCGCCGAACCGGCGGATGGAGAGCACCGCCCCGTCCACCGCCAGCGGCGGGATGATGGCGTTGATGCGCGAGCCGTCGGCCAGCCGCGCGTCCACCATGGGGGAGGACTCGTCCACGCGGCGCCCCACCCGCGAGACCATCCGCTCGATCACCGCCAGCAGGTGCGCGTCGTCGCGGAACCGGAGCGGCACATGCTGCAGGCGCCCCGCGCGCTCCACGTACACCTCGTGCGGCCCGTTCACGAGGATGTCGGAGACCGCGGGGTCGCGCACCAGGGGCTCGATGGGGCCGAGTCCGGTGACCTCGTGCAGCACCTGCTCCACCAGCGCGTCGCGCTCCCCCTGCGCCAGCGGCGTGGGCTCGTTGCGCAGCAGCTCGGTGGCGGCCTGGCGGATGCGCGCGGCCGCCTGCCGCTCGTCACCCAGCGCCTCGAGGGCGGCCAGGTCGAGGCGCTCCACGAGGGTGCGATGGAGGGCGTGCGCCAGCTCCCCCACCGGCGATGGGGGCGCGCCCTCGGGGGCGCGCGCGGGCGTGGCGGGTGGCGACGACACCCCCGGGTCGACGGGGGTGGCGGGGACGGCGCCGAAGAGGCGTTGGCGAACGGCGGAGGGCATGGGGGTCAGGGGCGATACAGGAGACGGGTGAGGCGGGATCGCGGGCGCTCGGCCGGCGCGACCGCGGCGGTCCCGCCGGCGGCCGGCGGCGCCACCTGCGCCGCGAGGCGCTCGATGGCGGCGGCCAGCGGGTGATGGCGTCCCCCCCGCTGCAGGAACTGGCCGGTGACCAGCGCGGCCGCGCATCGGTCGTGTTCATTGGGGAGGAGGGCGGCGATGCGCCGCCCCAGCACCCGCTCGGCGTCCCCCTGCGTGAGGCGCGCGCGGCTCCCCACCCGGTTGCACACCAGGAGCACCTTGTCCTCCGGGTATCCCAGGCGCGCGAAGAGGGCCAGCGCCTGCTGCGTGCCGCGCAGCGCGGGGACGTCCAGCTGCGTGACCAGGAGGATGCGCGAGGCGGCGTCCAGCGCGGCCAGCGTGGCGTCGGCCAGGTGATGGTCGGTGTCCACCACGACATGGCCGTAGGCGTCGCGCAACAGCCCCAGCACGCGCGCGGCCGACGCGACGGTGAGCGGGGGCGCCTCCGCGGGGGCGGCGGGACCGGCCAGCAGCGCCACGCCATCGGGGTGCGGCAGCAGCACCGATTGCAGGTAGGCGCCGTCCACCCGGTCGGCGCGCGCGGCCACATCGCCCAAGTCGTAGGACGGGGCCACCTCCAGCATCCCGCGCACGCCGGCCCCCGCGGTCGTGAAGTCGGCGTAGGCCACGCCGTCGGCCGCGTCCGCCCGCTCCCTGCCGCCGGAGGCCCCGGGGGTGGCGTTGGCGGGGGGCGCCCGATGCGCCAGCGCCCAGGCCAGCGCCAGCGCCACCGTGGAGGTGCCCACCCCGCCCTTGGCCCCGTACACGGCAAGGCAGTGCCCCCGGGGTGCGGCAGCGCCATCGAGGAGCTGCCGCACGGCCTGCGCCAACTGCGCCTCGGAGATGGCGGGGGCCACCTCGGGGGGGAGCCCCCGACGCAGCGCGGCCAGCACGGCGTCGGCGGGAACGGCTGGGGCGGTTCGCATGCCGTCCATGCGCGGTCAGCGCCGCAGCGTGTCGGGGGGGAGGCGCCGCTCCAGCGCGGGGCGCGCGGGGAGCAGCGTGTCGGGGCGGAAGCGCAGCAGGTCGGCGGGGCGCGGCGCCGCGGCGTCGGCCAGCGCCGGCGTCACCACCACCACCAGCTCGCTTTCGCTGCGCTGCCATCGCTGGCTGGAGAAGAGCGCCCCGAGCACCGGGATGGACCCCAGCAACGGCAACCCCGCGCGCACGGCCTCGCGCTCCTCGTTGAACAGCCCCGAGATCACCAGCGAGCGGTCCTGCAGCACGTCCACCGTGGACTCCACGCGGCGCGTGCGCAGCGCGGGGACCCGGAACCCCTGGATGGTGACCGCGTTGGTGTAGTCCAGCGACGACAC
Organism: Gemmatimonadota bacterium; assembly: GCA_018969225.1. Lineage (GTDB taxonomy): Bacteria > Gemmatimonadota > Gemmatimonadetes > Gemmatimonadales > Gemmatimonadaceae > Gemmatimonas. The sequence continues at coordinate 5,289 of JAGWYS010000188.1, forward strand.
CTCCGGGCGCACCTTCAACTTCACCAGCGAGTCGCCCAGCACCTCGCCGCGGAACGCGAGGCGCACGCCGAATTCGCGGAACTGGATCGTGACGAACGCCTGCTGCCCGGAGGCGCCCCCCTGCACCAGCGGAATGGGGATCTCGCCACCCGCCAGGAAGCTGGCCTCCTCGCGGTCGGCGGCCATGAGCGTGGGCTCGGCCAGGAAGCGGGCGTTGCCGCGCTGCTCCTCGGCCTCCAGCAGCGCCAGCAGGTCGCGCGTGTTGAAGTTGGAGAGCGCGGTCAGGAAGCGCGCCTCCGACGGCAGGGCAACCTTCCCCGCCTCGGCCAGCGGCTGGTCGGTGCGGAAGAGTCCCGTGCCCGCGCGGGTGTTGCCGTTGGTGCTGCGGTACAGCAGCGAGGCCCCCAGTTGGCGCAGCGTCTCGCGCCGCACCTCGGCGAACTTGACCGCCAGCACCACCTGCCGCCGGGCGGCGGCGGAGCGCACGACCACCCGGTAGTGGCGGCGCGCCCCGGGGGCGCTCCCCCAGAGAATGATGTCCGTCTCCCCCGGGGCGTTGGCGGTGATGACCACCTCCCCTTCGTTGACCACCACCACGTCGGCGACGTCGGGGTTGGCCACGGTGACCTTGGCCACGGGCGCGCCCTGCAGCGGGAGCGCGCGGCCGGCGACGAGCTCCACCGGGATCACGGCGTCGGCGGCGGCAGGCCCCTGCGCCCGCAGCGGTGTGGCGGTGGAGAGGATGGGGACCAGCAGCGGGGCCGCGCGCAGCGCCCGCCGGACCCGCAGGAGAAGCGTCGCGCCGGTGCGGGCGCGGGAGGTCGTGGGCATGACGTCAGGGGCGAGGCGTGGAATCGGGGCGCGTCCCATCCGGGCGCGCCACCTTCTGCTGGGTGAGCGCGGTGCGGCGGTACACCTGCACCACCGCGGAGTCGCGGCGGGGCGCGGCGGGGGGCGCCGCGGGGGCGGGGGGGGCGGCCAACGGCGTCGCCGGCAGGACCATCGCCGCCGCCGTCGGCGCGGGGCGCATGGCGGCCCGGGGGCGGGGCGGTGGGGGGGGCGCGGGCTCCACGGGGACGGCGAGCCGGCGCAGCATGGCCTGCGCCGAGGCGCCCGCCGTGCGCACCGTGTCAGGATCGCCGTAGCCGCGCAGCACCAGCTGGATCTTCCCCTGGTTGGCCGCCACCGCGAGCTGTTCCGCCTCGGCGGGGGACACCTCCAGCGCGACGGTGGTGGCGTCCACCGGGCGGCCGTCGGGGCCGCGCTCCAGCTGCGTGCCCACCGCCAGCACGCGCATGTTGGCCATGAACAGCTTGGCGCGCTGCTGGTCGGAGTTCCCTTCCTCACGGAGGGTGACCAGCACGTCCACGCGGCTGTTGGGCTGGATGAGCCCCGACACCCCCGCCACCTCGTCGATCTTCACCGCCATGGCGCGCTTGCCCGGCGTGATCTTCACCTCAAGCCCGGCGGAGGCGCCGAGGGGGGCGAGGCGGCCGGTGACGAGCGCCTCGCCGGAAAACACCGCCACCCGGGTGACACGCCCCAGTACCGAGTCGCGGTGCGCGAAGCCCGTCTCAGGGCGCGTGCCGCGGGGCACCTCGGCCACGCGCAGGTCGGCCGCGACCAGGCGGTGGCCCTCGGGGAGGTCGCGCGCCGCGACCACCAGCGGGGCCATCGGGACGCGGGCGCGCGCCTCCGCCACCCGCAGGTACCGGAAGACGCCGGCGGCTGCCGTGGCCGCCACGGCCAGCGCCGCCACCGCCACCAGGAGGAAACGGCGGTCACCCATGGGCACCTCCGGCGGGCGCGGCGGGGCGCGCGGCAACCGGGGCCGTCACTGGTACTCGTGCCGGAACTCGGCACGCACCAGGGGGAGGGTGGTGGGCACCACGAAGGGGACCACGCGGGCGAAGGGGTAGGCCGTCACGCTCACGCGTACCGACTGCGCCGGCGCCGCGCCCTGCAGCGCCACCGTGACGGCCGCCGTTGCGGCGCGGCTGTCGGGGATGCGCGCGCGCACCGCGTCCACCACCTGCGTGGTGGCGGCCGTCACCTCCGCGGCGGTCCCCATGGGGCTCACGGCGGCCAGCCGCGCGCCGTCGCGGGCCGCGTTGAGCAGCGCGTGGTAGAGGAAGAAGTAGCGCCCGACGTCGATGGCGCCGAACACCAGGGTGACCAGCAGCGGGGCGACGATGGCGAACTCCAGCATCGCGGCGCCACGGTCGTCGCGCAGGGCGCGGACGACCGCAGGGACGGCACGTCGGGGCATGCGGGGCTCAGGGAAGGAAGGGGAAGGCGCGCGGAAGCGCGGCGGCGAGCGCAAGGGCGATCGCCATGGGGACGGCGTACGGCACGCCCCTGTCTGGCAAGTCCGGGGCCAGCGTGCGGGACCGCAGCTGGCGGCGTCGGGGGCGCCGGCTCCACGCCAGGGTGGCCACGGCGAAGGCGCCCCCCAGGAGCGCCGCGGCCACCGCGGCCCGCCAGGCCAGGGCGGGACCCAGCCACGCGCCGGCGGCGGCAAAGAGCTTGACGTCGCCG
>JAGWYS010000189.1 GCA_018969225.1 Gemmatimonadota bacterium
TGCGGCAGCCCCTCGGCCTCGGGGAGCCCCAGCATCAGGTTGGCGTTCTGCACCGCCTGCCCCGCCGCCCCCTTCACCAGGTTGTCGATGGCGCTGAACACCAGCAGCGTGGGGTGCCGCATCCCCGACGGGACGCGCGCCGCCAGCTGCACCACGTTGCGGTGCGCCACCCCGCGCAGCGTGGGGAGCCCCTCGGTCAGCTCCACGAACGGCTCGCCGGCATACGCCGCGCGGAAGGGGGACAGCGCGTCACCGTCCGGCAGCGGACGCGCCAGCGGCACCGTGATGGTGGACAGGATCCCGCGGTCCACCGGCAGCAGGTGCGGCGTGAACAGCAGGTCGCAGTCGGCGCCCAGCGCCGCCAGCGCCGCGCGCATCTCGAACAGGTGGCGGTGGCTGTTGCCCACGCCGTACGCCCGGTAGTCCTCGGTGACCTCGGCGAACAGCAGGTCCTGGCGCGGCGTGGCCCCCGCGCCGCTCACCCCGCTGGCCGCCGCCACGCTCACCGTGGCCCCGGGGGCGATGAGCCCCTGCGCCGCCAGCGGCGCCAGCGCCACCAGGATGCTGGTGGCATAGCACCCGGGGTTGGCCACCACCGGCGCGTCAGCCACGCCGCCAAAGGGCGGCGCCGCGCCGTTGCCCAGCACCCGCAGCAGCTCCGGCAGCCCGTACGGCACCGGCGACGCCAGCACCGGCGGCAGCGGCTCCGTCACGCCCCCGCGCCCGGGGCGCAGGTCGCTGGACAGGTCCACCACCCGCACCCCGGCCGCCGCCGCGCGCGCCACCCACGCCGCCGACGCCCCGTGCGGGAGCGCCGCGAACACCAGCCGCGCCGCGGCCAGCTCCACCGCGTCGGCGGCCACCAGCGGCACGGCGTGCGTCCGCCCGCCGGCCCGCACCCGCAGCAGCTGCCCCGCCTGCGAGTGCGCCGCGGCCCACGCCAGCGACAGCCGCGGATGCCCCAGCACCAGCGCCGCCAGCTCGCGCCCGCTGTAGCCGCTGGCGCCCAGCACCCCCACGGGGATCCGGGCCCCGGTCACGGGCGCCCCGCCGGGGGTTGCGTCACGTTCGGTAAAGTATGCACGATTAATGCATAATATTTCATCCCGTCCCCGCGCCAGTGTCCGACAAAGCCGCCCGCCACCAGGTCATCCGCGCCATCGTCGCCAGCCAGGCCGTCGCCAGCCAGGAGGCCCTCCGGCGCCACCTCGCCCGCCGCGGGTGGGACGTCACCCAGTCCACCCTCTCCCGCGACCTCCGCGAGCTCCGCCTCGCCCGCATCCCCGACGACCGCGGGCGCGTCCGCTACGCCCCTTCCGACGGCGCCGACGACGAGGGCGCCACCGCCCCCCTCGAGCGCATGCTCCCCCAGCTCATGACCGGCGTGGAGGGCGTCCAGGCGCTCGTCGTCGTCCGCACCCTCAAGTCCGGCGCCCAGCCCGTCGCGCAGGTCCTCGACCAGCTCGGGTGGCCCGACGTCGCCGGCACCATCGCCGGCGACGACACGGTCCTCGTCATCTGCCGCTCCACCCCCGGGCGCCAGCGCGTCGTGCGCCGCCTGCAGGGCTACCTTTCGTAGCTCCCTCCCTTCCCCGCGCCACCCGCGACGTGTCAGCCTCGGACTCCACCCACAAGCTGTGGGGCGGCCGCTTTGCCGGCGGTCCCTCCCCCATCCTCGACGCCATCAATCGCTCCATCGGCGTCGACCTCCGCCTCTGGCCCCACGACATCCGCCTCTCCAAGGCCTGGGCGCTCGCCCTGGGCGAGGCCGGCGTCGTCTCCCGCGAGGAGGCCGACGCCCTCCGCGCCGGCCTCGATCGCGTCGGCGCCCGCCTCGCCGCCGGCGTGACCCCCCTGGCCACCGACGAGGACGTCCACACCCTCGTCGACCGCCTCCTCCACGAGGAGGCCGGCCCGGTCGCCTCGCGCCTGCACACCGGGCGCTCGCGCAACGACCAGGTGGCCACCGCCTCGCGCCTCTGGGTCATCGATGCCTGCCGCCGCCTCGACGCCGCCGTGCGCGAGCTGCAGCAGGCGCTCCTCACCCAGGCCGAGGGGCTCGCCGACGCCCTCCTCCCCGCCTACACCCACCTCCAGCGCGCCCAGCCCGTCAGCGGCGCGCACTGGCTCCTCGCGCACTTCTGGCCCCTCGAGCGCGACCGCCAGCGCCTCGCCCATGCCGCGCAGGGCGCCTCCGTCCTCCCCCTCGGCTCCGGCGCCATCGCCGGCTCCGCCTTCCCGGTCTCCCGCGTCCTCCTCAAGGAGGAGCTGGGCTTCGCCGCCCTCTCCCCCAACAGCATCGACGCCACCGGCGACCGCGACTTCGTCGCCGACACCCTCTACGCCTGCGCCATGGCCGCCGTCCACGGCTCGCGCCTGGCCGAGGACCTCATCATCTACGGGTCGGGCGAGTTCGGCTTCGTCCGCTTCGGCGACGGCTTCTCCACCGGCAGCAGCATGATGCCGCAGAAGCGCAATCCGGACGTCTTCGAGCTGGCCCGCGGCGCCGGCGCCCGCGTGCTGGGCGACCTCGTGTCGCTGCTGGGCACCATCAAGGGGCTCCCCAGCGGCTACAGCAAGGACCTGCAGGACGACAAGCGCGCGCTCTTCAACGCGGTGGACCTGCTGCTGCTGGCGCTCCCCGCCATGGCCGGCGCGGTGGCCGAGCTGCGCTTCAACCGCGACCGCATGCGCGCCGCCGTCTCCAGCGCCATGATGGCCACCGACCTGGCCGACTACCTCGTGCGCCGCGGCGCCACCTTCCGCGAGGCGCACGGCGCCGTGGGCACGCTCGTGCGGCAGGCCGAGGAGGCGGGAATCGAGATGGACCGCCTCCCGACGGAGGCGTTCGCCGCCGCGCACCCGCTCTTCGGCCCCGATGCGCGCGATGCGCTGGGCGCCGAGGCGTCGCTCGCCTTCCGCGAGATTCCCGGCGGCACCGGCCCGCAGGCGGTGCAGGTGCAGCTGGCCCAGGCGCGCGCGCGACTCGCCCCGGCCGAGCCGGCCGCGGGCAACGTCCCGCCGTCCCCGTGACCGCCGAGGGCACGGGGCGTCTCCCCCGCCCCGCGGGGGTCATCTTCGACTGCGACGGCGTGCTGGTGGACTCGGAGCGGATCACCAACGGCGTCTGGGCCCGTCTCCTCACGGGGATCGGACTCCCCATGACCACCGAGCAGTCGCTGGCCACCTTCATGGGGAACTCCATGCCCCGCTGCGTGGCCATCGTGGAGGAGCGGCTGGGGCGCGCCGCCCCCGCCGACCTCCTGCCGCGCTTCCACGAGGAGTCGGCGGCGGCGCTGGCGCGCGACATCACGCCGGTGGCCGGCATCGTCGCGCTGCTCGACTGGCTGGACGCGCACGGCGTCCCCTACGCCGTGGCCTCCAACGGCGAGCACGCGAAGATGCAGGTGACGCTGGGCGCCACCGGGCTGTGGGCGCGCTTCGACGGGCGCCGCTTCTCCGCCACCGAGGTGCCGCGCCCTAAGCCGGCCCCCGACCTCTTCCTCCACGCGGCGGCGTCCATGGGGTTCCCCCCGGCACGCACCATCGTGGTGGAGGACTCGGCCTTGGGGGTCGAGGGCGCGACGGCCGCCGGCATGGCGGTCATCGGCTACGCCGAACTGATGTCCCCCGAGCGGCTGCGCGCGGCGGGCGCGCGGGCCACCGTGCACGCCCTGCACGAGGTGCAGGGGCTCCTGGCGCCGCTGCTCACCCCCTGAGGCGCGCGCGGCGGCCGGTCAGAACGCGTACCCGATGGTGATGCGCCCCGTGGGGCGCACGGGGGAGTCGATCTCGCCATCCCCCACGAGGTACCGCTTCGCGCCAAACCCCACGGCCACCGCGGTGTTGCGCTTCGATCCCAGCAGCCACTGATACTGCCCCTCCACCGCGAAGGCGGGCGCCGTGAGCGTCCCCCGCTCGCGCGTTGTGCAGTTGGGGACCACCGGGGCGTAGTCGCAGTTGATGCTCGGATCACGGTCGATCCGCCCCACCCCCAGCGACGCCGCCATCCCCAGCCCCTGCGGCGCGCGCTCCTGCCCGTACCACCGCACCTTCGCGTCCAGGTTCAGCGTGGGGTCCCCCCCCCACTCCACGTACGAGCCCGCCACCGCAAAGGTGAGCGACTTGCTGATCCGCGACTCGTACTCCCCCTGAAACCACCCCCACAACGGGGTGAAGGGGTTCACCGAGACGATGCGCCCCGGAAGCGGAACCGCCGGGACCGACGCCTTGGTCTCCTGGCCGGCGGCGACCCCAGGGAGCGCCACCGCGCCTCCCACGGCAAGGGCGATAGCCAAGGCAGCAGCGCGAAGGCGGGGCATGGGCAGGGAGATCAGGAGTGGGAGTGCACGGACTGCAACACCGCCTCGGCGGCGGCCACGCCGCCCCGGGCGGCCCCATCCAGCGAGCTGGAGTGGGCGAGCTCCGAGGCGACCCAGAGTCCAGATATACCACCCGCCGGCCCCGGCCGCCGTTCCATCCACCCCGGCGGCTGCGCGAACTGCGCCTGCGGCACCCGCCAGGTGGCCACGTGCGTCAGGGGCACCGGCGCCACGCCGGCCGCCTGCGCCATCACCGCCACGTCGCGACGGGCCGCCGCCTCCAGCGCGGCATCGTCCAGCATCGCCGCCGGGCCGATGGCCGTGGCCGCCAGCAGCGAGGTCCCCGGCGGCGCGTAGCGGGGCGCCACCTCCGTCACCGTGAGCGCGTGCGAGACGACGGCGTCGGGCGCCGCATGCAGCCACAACGTCGTCCCCGGCAGCGGCGGCGCGGGGGCGGTGAAGTACACCGTGGCGCACCCCAGCGGCGGCGGCGGAGCGGGGAGCGTCACGCCGGCAGTGGCCGCCAGCGCCACCAGGCTCCACGGGTCGGTGGCCAGCACGACGGCGCGCGCCGCCACCCGCTCCCCCGAGGCCAGCACCACCGCCGACGCGGCCCCCTCTGTCACCTCCACCGCGCGCACCCGCGTGCCGCACCGGACCGACCCGGCGGGGAGCGCCGACGCCAGCTGCCGCGTGATGGCGCCCATCCCCTGGGCCGGGAGCACCGTGTCCCCCTGGGCCAGCATCTTGAGGGTGAACAGCAGCACCGACGCCGACGTCCCCAGCGACGGGTCCAGGAGAATCCCGCCGTAGAAGGGCGCGAAGAACTGGCGGATGGCCCGCTCGGAGAAGCCGCGCCACCGCAGGAACGCGGCGGTCTCATGACGGGCAAAGCGCGGCGCGAAGCAGTCGTCCACCGAGCAGGCGGCGGCGAGCAGCCGCAGCCGCAGCATCCGCAGCAGGTCGCCCCACCCCATGCCGCCGTCGCGCAGCACCCGCGGCAGCAGGCGCAGGTCGCGCAGCGCGTCCCCCACCAGCCGTGCCCGTCCGTCGCGCACCACCCACGCCGCCGGGGCGCACCGCTGCGGCGCCAGCGCGGCCATCTCCAGCTCGGCCCCCAGCACCGGGTAGGCGGTGAACAGCACCTGGAAGCCGTGGTCCAGCACGAGGCCGTCGCGCACCGTGCTGCGCACGCGCCCCCCCACCTCCTCGGCACCCTCCAGCAGCAGCACCCGGTGCCCCGCCCGGTGCAGGCGGCGGGCGCACACCAACCCGGCCACCCCGCCCCCCACAATCACGATGGGCGCGTCCGTCGCGCCCGAGGCTTCGGTCCCCGTCATGCGGGTAAGCTCGCCACCCGAGGGCGCAAACGCCACGCGGGGGGCGCGACCCGGCCGGTCGCGCCCCCCGCCACTGCAGCCCAGCCGTCGTGCGCCCTCAGGCGCCCGTCTTCACCACGTTCTCGGCCGCGGGGCCCTTCTGCCCCTGCACGATGTCGAACTCCACGGCATCGTTCTCGGCGAGCGTCTTGAACCCGGACCCCTGGATCGAGCTGTAGTGCACGAAGCAATCCTTCGTGCCGTTGTCCGGGGTGATGAAGCCAAAGCCCTTGGCATCGTTGAACCACTTCACGCGACCGGTGCTGCGCATGCTGTCCCTCACAAGGAGAAGGCTCGCCGCGGGGAGTGCGCTCCCGGCGGCGACGGTGGGACCCGGTGCGCGAAGCGGACACGCCTGGAGGCGGACATGCCTGGAGGCGGACATGCCTGGAGGCGGACATGCCGCGCCCCTCGCACCGGGTGATTGGCGCGAGGGGCGGGGCACGCCCCAGACTGGGGCGCCAATCGGGGGCGAATATAGGCCTGGGACAAAAACCCGACAATACCGGCACACGGGGCGGAAGCGCGCCGCACCGCCGCGGTCCGTGCCGGATCAGGGACCGCCCGTCCCTGCCGGGGACGGGCTAGAAGCGCACGCCGAAGGTCACCGGCACCCAGTTGCGATCGTTCCCGTTCACGAAGGTGTTCACGTACTTCGCCTCCAGGAACGTGGTGAACCCCGACAGCTGGAACTCCAGGCCGCCGCCCCCCTGCACCCCGAAGTCCGACACCATCTTGGCCCCGCTGGCCGTGGACTTGGTGTTGAACACCCCGGCCCCCAGCAGCAGGTACGGGCGCAGCGAGGCGTCCTCCTCCGCCCCGGGGCGGAACTGCACGTTGGCCGACACCCCCACGCTGTACCAGTCCGCGTTCTGGCCGGCCACGTTGACGTTCTTCGCCCCCCACCGGTCGTAGGTGGCGTCGCCGCGGAAGCGCACCACCTTGGTGCCGGACGGGGCCACGTACAGGTGCCCCGCCACCGCAAAGCCCGGGTCGGTGACGTCTCCCAGGTCCAGCGTGGGGAGCGAGATCCCCCCGCTCACCCCAAGCGACACCGCCTTGGTGTCCTGGGCGCCCGCCACCGGCGCCAGCCCCGGCGCGACGGCCAGCGCCGTCCCCAGCGCCATTCCCCACAGTGCACGCGTCATCGGTCCTCCAACGGAGAGAGTGGATCGGCCGCGGCGGGCGGGCGACCCGCGCCCCCCCGCTGCGCGATCCCGCGGCTCACTCCGGGATCACGCGCACACCCGTCACGAAGTACTCCGTGTCCCCGAAGCACGAGGACGGCAGGCCGATGTGCTGCTCGTACTCCACTGCAACTCGCTTGCCGCCAAGGCCCTCGAGGACGCGCGCCAGCGAATCGCGGCGCACCGTGAAGCTGAAGCTGTCAGCGCGGAAGCCGCGCGCGATGTCGGTGTACAGCGTGCCCTCCCACGTCTTGCACAGGTAGCCCTTGCGCGAGATTTTCTGCACGTACCCTGCCCGCTGCCCGGTGGAGTACGACCAGGACAGCACCACGGCGGTGTAGGCCGCGAAGAGCGCCGCCGGCACCCCCACCAGCGAGGCCAGCGTCACCTTTCCCCAGTGCCGGCGCAGGAAGCCGGGGCGGCGGGGGGCGGGGGCGGGATTCCCCCCGGGAAGCGAGGGCATGGTGCCGCCCGGCAGGGCGGCCTCGGCGGAGCGGGGCGTCTCGGACATGGCGGAAAACTGGAGGGGAGGGGGCGGACGACGCTACCTTACGGCAACTCCCGCCTCCCGGTTCCCCATGAGCGCTTCCAGCACCTTCCGCCCCCGCCGCCCCACCGTGACCGTCCGCGTCCGCGGGGTGGCCGTCGGCTCCGCGGCCCCCGTGGTCGTGCAGTCCATGACCAACACCGACACCGCCGACGCCGCCGCCACCGCGCAGCAGGTGGCCGAGCTGTTCGAGGCGGGGTCGCAGAAGGTGCGCATCACCGTCAACAACGACGAGGCCGCCCAGGCGGTCCCCGAGATCCGCCAGCGGCTGGAGGATCGCGGGCTGGACGTCCCGCTCATCGGCGACTTCCACTACAACGGGCACCTCCTCCTCACGAAGTACCCGCGGGCGGCCGCCGCGCTCGACAAGT